>NZ_ATDK01000228.1 GCF_000444135.1 Pseudomonas avellanae BPIC 631 | reverse complement strand
GTTCTTCAATGCTGAGTTCATGATATGACATAGGTTCACCGTACCGGATTGGTCAGGTGTTGCGCTCAGTTTTTGCCGCCGCCCTGCATCATCAGCAACGGCAGGCTATAACTCACCATGCCGTAGAACACTGCAAAGAAAACGACAAACACCGCAGCAAATTCAATAGCGGCGGCACCCTGTTGTTTGCCGGGAAAGGCACGATGCGCACGTATTTTCATTTCAACGTCTACCCTGACATCTACGACCTTTGAACAGCATAGGTTCTTTACGGAAAACAGGATGTTTTTTGCTTGATGAAATTATTTTTTCTGCTGGTCTGGTTTGCAATTTGCGCCGAACAGGATGCGCGCCGCAAGGAAATCCCCAATGGGTTGACACTGGGCGCCATAGCGCTTACAACCGTCTATCTGGCCGTTACCGGCCTGACCTGGCTGGGCGCGCCACAGCTTGAGGGGGCTTTGGCGCTTTTGCTGGCCTTGGCGCTGACATTGCCCGGTTACACGCTGGGCAGGCTGGGCGCTGCAGACGTCAAGTTGATGACGGCATTGGCGCTTGCATCAAACACTGCTTATTTGTTATGCACGTTTATTGGCGCAGGCGTCGCGATGCTGGCGTGGGCATTGATAGGTAAAAGAGTCTGGCCTCTTATACACCAACAGGTTACGCAGCGTTACAAACACATGAATCCCGGGGTGCCAGACAAATATCCTTTCTCACCGTTCTTATTGATCGGCCCGCTGCTGACAGTGTGTGTTATCCATTAGTCGAATGAAAATATAATGCTATGTACATAGTCGGAAAGTACGACTACGGTTGATACATCGCGCTCGCGTAACGTCGCGTACGCAAACAGAGCTTGATCATGTTTTGCTGAATGGATAAAGGTCCCGGTTTGCCGGCCTTAACAGCATGGAGTCGCATGTGAATAACTACCCGGTCCCAAAAATTCTGGTGGTCGATGACCAACCTTTGATCGTTGAAGAACTCGGCGAGTTTCTGGAAGGCTGCGGCTATGCGTGTGTGCGCTGTCACTCAAGCCTTGAAGCCATCGAACACTTTGCCAACGACAGCGCCATCGGCATCGTGCTGTGCGATCTGGAAATGCCCGGCATGAATGGCATCGAAATGGTCGAAGCCATGAAGATGGCGGGCGGCAAGACGCATCTGTTCGAAGCCATCATGCTGACCGGGCAAGCCGAGAAAAAGGATGTCATCAAGGCGCTTCGGGCGGGTATTGCCGATTACTACCAGAAGCCGGTCAATCTCGATGAACTGCTCGAAGGGGTTCAGTCGCAGGTAGAAGCGCTGGCCGAGCGCCAGAAAAACCGTCAGCAATTGGGCCCGCTCAACGAGAAACTTCAGTTTCTGGCGGCGTCCATTGACGATCTTTATCAGAATCTGGACAGCGTCCAGAGCACGCCGCAGGCCGGGCGCAAGCCACGGCTCAATGCCGAAAATGCCTCACAGATGCCAACGGTGCTCGCCAAACTGTCACGTCGCCAGCTCGATGTGGCGCGTCTGGTCAGTACCGGATTGACCAACTACCAGATTGCCTGCGAACTGGGCATTACCGAAAACACCGTAAAACTTTACGTGTCGCAGGTTCTGCGCTTGACCCATATGCACAACCGCACTCAGCTGGCGCTGGCGTTTTCACCCGGTAAAACCGGGGAGCGGCAGCGGCTTATCGAAAGCCAGGGGTAAGACTGCTCAGGCCTCGATTTCTGCCAGCACGACATGATACGGCGCTTCCACCAGCGCCGAATGCACCTGATTGCGCCCTGCATGCTTGGCGCGATACAGCGCGGTGTCGGCCTGTGAGGCAAGGCTCAGGCTGTCATCATCTGCACCGAGGGAAACCACGCCGGCACTGAACGTGCAGAACAGGTCCACAGGCTGCGCCGGGTAGTGAATCTCCGCAAAGCGGTGACGGATTTCATCGAGCACCTTGTGAGCGTTATGAATGTCGGTGTCTGGCATGACGATGGCGAACTCTTCACCGCCGTAACGACCGATGAAATCGGTTTTACGCAGGCGCTGCTTGAGGAACAGTGCCAGGCTCTTGATGACCCGATCACCCATAGGATGGCCGTGGCTGTCGTTGACCCGTTTGAAGTGGTCGATATCGAGCATGGCAAAACACAGCGGCGTGCCTTCACGTCGCGAACGAAAACTGCAATCTTCCAGCAGTTGCAGGATGTGCGTGTGGTTGTAGAGCCCGGTCAGGCTGTCACGAACCATGCGCGCCTTGAGATTGCGAGCCCTGGCGGCGCGATTGCGCACCGTGGTGATCAAGTGGCGCGGCTTGATCGGCTTGGTCAGGAAGTCATCGCCGCCTTCGCTCATGGCATCGAGCTGCTTGTCCTGATCATCCTCGGCCGACAGGTAAATGATCGGCACGCTGACGTAACGGTCGTTGTGGCGAATGACCTTGGCCAGCTCGGTGCCGGTACAGCCGGGCATGTACATGTCGAGAATGATCAGGTCCGGCTGAAAATCGGCGAGTTCGGACATCGCCTGAATCGGGTCAATGAGCACCCGCGTCACGATCCCGGCGGCATTCAGCACGCGCTCGGTGTGCAGGGCCTGGGCACGGGAATCATCGATGATCAGCACTTTATAAGGCTCGTATTGCGCCACGCAGGTCAGCACTTCGATTTTTTCCAGCAGGCTCGATGCTTCCAGTGCGCCGGTCAGAAACTCCTCACCACCGGCGCGCACCGCTGCCAGCCGGGTCGGTGTGTCGGTTTCATGCAGACTGAAAAACAACAGCGGCAGCTTTTGCTCCAACCCTTCCTGCGCCTGCGAGGCCAGTTTCAAGCCCATGCCAGGACCGCTGAAATCGACGTCCATGACAATCGCCGCCGGGTGCCGCTGCGCCATGGCACGCTGGAAATCGGCAACGCTGTGCAGTGAAAGAGCCGACAAGCCGAAAAACTCCAGCTGTTTGGCCAGACGCTCGGCCCGCTCATGGTCCTGAAGCACCACGTAAACCGGCTTGCGCAGCGGCGGCAGCGACGTTTGCTCGAAGCGGTCGCCATGCCGCAGCCCGGTGCGCGACAGGCGCTGCATGAGGCGATTGAGTTCTGTGATGACGTGGCTGTTGAGCCGGCCGCGATTGGCGTCAACAGCTTCCAGTGACTGATTGATCTCGTGAGCCAGGGCCACATGCTCAGCTTGCTCGAAGCGCTCGGCAAAACGCAGCAGACGCAGCGTTGCCTCTTTGAGTTCGGCCATGTCGGCAACCGACCACTCGGCTTTTTGCAGGCGTTGCCATGTCTCCAGAATCTGCCGAGCCTGATGAATGACCCTTTGGGCAAAGTGATGCTTGAGACGATCGCGGCTAGGGTCTTCGAGCTCGGTCATATTCAGACTACTGTTGATTTACTGAGCGAAATGGCTGATGGCGCTATGCTAGCACCTCCCATACGACAGAAGAGCGCCGTAAGTCACTTATTTGACAACATTTTGATGGCGCATAGCCATTACTCAAAATCAATCGACTGATAGATAACAGCTATAAGCTTTTAGCTGCAAGCTAGAAGCTAGAAGCGGTCGGCTTTGAGCTTGAAGCTTGAGGCTTGAGGCTTGAGGCTTGAAGCTAACCGCTTGCAGCTTCCAGCCTATCGCTTGAAACTGCCCAGGAAGGTTGCGGTCGAACGCCGTGTAGCATTCAACTCAAGATCGAAAGGACCCTACCATGCTGGATTGGAAAAACCGCGCAGGCAGCGCGGGTGAGCGCACCGCTGACACCGCATCGGTCAAGCGCCGGGGTTACCTGGGTAACCTGTTCTATAGCCGCGCTCTGGGCGCCTTGATCTTGATTTACCTGCTGGTGGCGCTCGTCGTCGGTTGGTACTGGAGTAAAGAACCCGCACTGTTCCCGGTACAACAAAACGCTCAAGCCGCCGCCGAACGCGAAGGCAAGCAGATGGTTATCGGCTACACCACGGTCGAAACCCTGAAAACCGTGGCCGGCACTTTGCTCGACAAGCGTGGTGGCTACCTCTCCAACGACCGCATGCCGCCTGGCCTGTGGCTGGACAACATCCCGAGCTGGGAATACGGCGTGCTGGTTCAGGTGCGTGACCTGAGCCGTGCGCTGCGCAAGGACTTCGCCCGCTCGCAATCGCAATCTGCCGAAGATGGCGATCTGGCGCGCGCCGAGCCGTTGTTCAACTTCAACAATCGCAGCTGGATCCTGCCTTCCAGTGAATCTCAGTATGCCGAGGGCATCAAATCTCTGAGTCGCTACCAGGCACGACTGTCCGATCCGAACCAGAAAGGCGCACTGTTTTACGCCCGCGCCGACAACCTCAACAACTGGCTGGGTGATGTCGGAACGCGCCTGGGTTCGCTGTCGCAGCGCCTGTCGGCCAGTGTCGGCAGGGTCAAACTCAACAGCACGCTGAAAACCGAAGCCGCTGTTTCGGTCAAGCCGGGCGAAGTACCGCAGGTTGACGAGGAAATCGTTGAAACCCCGTGGCTGGAAGTGGACAACGTTTTCTATGAAGCGCGCGGTCAGGCCTGGGCGCTGTCGCACTTGCTGCGCGCAATCGAAGTGGATTTTGCCGATGTGCTGGCCAAAAAGAACGCGACAGTGAGTGTGCGTCAGATCATTCGTGAGCTGGAGGCTTCTCAGGAGCCGCTGTGGAGCCCGATGATTCTCAACGGCAGCCCGTTCGGTGTGTTCGCCAACCACTCGCTGGTCATGGCCAACTACATCTCACGCGCCAATGCTGCGGTGATCGACCTTCGCCAGTTGCTGAATCAGGGCTGATGGCTATTTCTCCGAACGAGGCCGCGCACCGCGCCGCCTCGGACGCCGAGCACATTGCCTGGGTCGACGAGCAGGATCAGTTGCTGGGCCCCATGGTTCGCGCCGAACTGCGCGAACAAGGCCTGATCGGGCGTGGCACCTACATTCTGCTGTTCAACAGTGCCGGGGACCTCTGTGTGCACCGGCGTACGCTGAGCAAGGCGATTTACCCAGGATACTGGGATGTGGCGGCCGGCGGGATGGTTCAGGCAGATGAAAGCTACGCCGAGTCTGCGGCCCGTGAGCTTGAAGAAGAGCTGGGTGTCAGTGGCGTGCCGCTGCAGGCTCACGAACAGTTTTTCTTCGATCAGCCCGGCAATCGCCTGTGGTGCGCTGTGTTTTCGGCAGTGTGGGACGGGCCGCTGAAACTGCAACCTGAAGAGGTACTGGAAGCGCGCTTCATGCCCATCGACGAAGTGCTGCATCAGGCAGAACACACGCCCTACTGCCCGGACTCGCTGGCTGCGCTGAAACGCTACCTGAATCAGTCTGTATCTGTTTAGCGATGAAAGTGTTCGGCAAAGCGACTGTTCAGTAAATTGGCGCATCCAGCCTCTTAGCATTCGGGCTGTTTGCCGTTACACTGCGCGACCTTTTTCAAACTGGACCGGCCCTGCCCTTTCAGTAGCGCTGCCCCTGCCAGAGTGGGGCTTCGCGGTCGATGGCTCGTATGAGCCCGACCCATCTTCAGTCCTCAACAAGAGGATGTTCCGTGGCTAAAAAAGCCGCTTCCCTCGCCGCCTTGGGTGGCTTGGTGTTTTCAACCGACGCAGGGCGCCACTGCCCCGATTGTCGTCAGCCTGTTGCCGACTGCACCTGCAAACAGACCGCCATTCCCGAAGGGGACGGCGTTGCTCGCGTACGTCGCGAAAGCAAAGGCCGTGGCGGCAAGACAGTCACCACCATCAGCGGCGTGCCGCTGGCCGAAGAGCCGCTCAAAGAGCTGGCCAAGGCCCTCAAGCAACGCTGTGGCACCGGCGGTTCGCTCAAGGACGGTGTGATCGAGATTCAGGGCGATCATGTCGAACTGCTGATCGCAGAACTCGTCAAGAAAGGCTTCAAGGCCAAAAAGTCCGGCGGCTGAACCCGCGACTCAAATCGTCATTTCAACTCATTACACTGCGCCCAGCCGGTTATTGGCTGGCGCTATGACTTCTTTATAGGGGACCTCGATGTCCGTACGACGCACACGCAAAGACGATGGCAGCCAATGGACAGTTGCGGACAGCCGTAGCGTTTATGGCATTCGCCATTGGGGCGCGGGTTATTTTGCAATCAACGAGGCAGGCCGTGTTGAAGTCCGCCCCAAAGGTCCGGAGAGCTCGCCCATCGACCTCTACGAGCAGGTCGATAACCTGCGCAAAAGCGGCCTGTCGCTGCCGTTGCTGGTGCGCTTCCCCGATATTCTGCAGGACCGCGTGCGTCAGCTGACCGGCGCATTCGACAGCAACATTGCGCGCCTGGAATACCAGAGCCAGTACACCGCGTTGTACCCGATCAAGGTCAACCAGCAGGAAGCGGTGGTGGAAAACATCATCGCCACGCAGAACGTTTCGATTGGTCTGGAAGCTGGCTCCAAGCCTGAGCTGATGGCCGTGCTGGCCCTGGCGCCCAAAGGCGGCACCATCGTCTGCAACGGTTACAAGGACCGCGAGTTCATCCGGCTCGCGCTGATGGGCCAGAAGCTGGGCCACAACGTGTTCATCGTCATCGAGAAAGAATCCGAAGTCGAGCTGGTCATCGAAGAAGCCGCCGAGCTTAAAGTCGCCCCTCAGGTCGGCCTGCGCGTGCGCCTGTCGTCCCTTGCCTCGAGCAAGTGGGCAGACACCGGCGGCGAGAAATCCAAGTTCGGTCTGTCCGCCGCGCAATTGCTCTCGGTGGTCGAGCGCTTCCGCAAGGCAGGCCTCGATCAGGGCATCCGTCTGCTGCACTTCCACATGGGCTCGCAGATCGCCAACCTGGCGGACTACCAGCACGGCTTCAAGGAAGCGATCCGCTACTACGGCGAACTGCGCAAACTCGGCCTGCCGGTGGATTACATCGACGTCGGTGGCGGTCTGGGCGTCGATTACGACGGTACTCACTCGCGCAATGCCAGCTCGATCAACTACGACATGGACGATTACGCCGGTGTCGTGGTCGGTATGCTCAAGGAATTCTGCGACGCGCAGAGCCTGCCGCACCCGCATATTTTCTCGGAAAGCGGCCGCTCGCTGACCGCCCACCACGCCATGCTGGTGGTGCAGGTGACCGACGTCGAGAAGCACAACGACGAAGTGCCGAAGATTGCCGACAAGGAAAGCCTGCCGGAGACCGTGCAGTGGCTGGTTGACCTGCTGGGGCCGACCGACATCGAGATGGTCACCGAAACCTACTGGCGCGCCACGCACTACATGAGCGACATCGCCACCCAGTACGCCGATGGCAAGATCAGCCTGGCCGAGAAAGCGCTGGGCGAACAATGCTACTTCGCTGTCTGCCGCCGTTTGTACAATTCGCTGAAAGCCCGTCAACGCTCGCATCGTCAGGTGCTGGACGAGCTCAATGACAAGCTGGCCGACAAGTACATCTGCAACTTCTCGGTGTTCCAGAGCCTGCCGGACACCTGGGCAATCGGCCAGGTGCTGCCGATCCTGCCGTTGCACCGCCTCGACGAGGAGCCTGTACGCCGCGCCGTGCTACAAGACCTGACCTGCGACTCCGACGGCAAGATCAAGCAATACGTCGACGAGCAGAGCATCGAGACCAGCATGCCGGTGCACTCGCTGAACGAAGGCGAAGACTATCTGCTGGGCATCTTTCTGGTGGGCGCTTATCAGGAAATTCTGGGCGACATGCACAACCTGTTCGGTGACACCGACTCGGTGAACATCTACCAGAACCCTGACGGCAGCGTGTACCACGCCGGTATCGAGACCCACGACACCATCGAAGACATGCTGCGCTACGTGCATTTGTCGCCGGAAGAACTGATGACCCATTACCGGGACAAGGTCGCCAGCGCCAAGATAACCCCACGCGAACGCACCTACTTCCTCGACGCCCTGCGCCTGGGCCTGACCCGCTCGTCGTACCTTTCGTCCTGAGGGCACGAAAGACGGGGGTGAAAACACATTCACCCTCGTCGTTATACGCAAGCCCGCTTTTGATTCTGGCCGAAGGCCGTGGGAGCGACCGGGCGGCGATCCGCATTGTTCGCGAAAGAGCAGGCATAATCGCCGAAAACACATCGTTTGAACTACAATCTTCGCGAACGATGCGGATCGCCGTCGCGGTCGCTCCAATGCCCTGTGAGTAGAAGCTGAGAGCCACGTTTTCCTGGCTCGTCAGGGCTTATGTATAACGATGAGCGCTCCGCGCTGGAATGTATTTCGTGACGCTCCGCGTCACACAGCGGTTCTGCGATACCAGTGATCTTTTTTCCGGTTCAGGTCACCTTTTCGCCCCTCGGCGACTGACTTTGAAGGATCAAAGTAAGCAAAATCCCGGCTCCGTTTCCGTCACTTACGTTGCGATCTGCGTCGTCAGTACCATCGTGGTCAAAAAGCGCTTTCGTTTATGTTCTGTGACTACGGCCAAGGCATGACGTTGTGTTGCAGCATAGATGTGACCCGGAGCGTCACGAACTTCATGCCGATGTAGAGCATTGGCAAGAGAGTCATTTGGAGTTGCGTGTAACACAGAGCGCTTCAGCAGCACCCCAACAACGCAGCCGATGCCTCAGGTGATCCACCTGCCCGCAAACAACGTAGCAGTAACTGTGCGGCACTGGGGCGCAGCGTGATGGTCTCAGGCATATCCGATCAACTGCCCGAGCCTTCCTTATGATCCGAGCGATTTTCCTGACGCTGATGACCGGTGCCGTGCTGGTAGCGTTGTCCGGCTGCTCGCCTTTGAAGCTGCTGAATACGCTGAACCCGAGCGGCCCTGTCGATCATGTCTACGGGCTGGCCTACGGCCCGGATCCGCGCCATACGCTGGACGTTTACACACCGAAATCAAAGCCGGACAACGCACCGGTGGTGGTGTTCTTTTACGGCGGCAGCTGGAACAGCGGCTCGAAGACCGATTACGCCTTCGTCGGCGAAGCCTTGGCGGCGCGTGGCATGGTGGTGGTGATTGCCGACTACCGGCTGTATCCGCAAGTGCGTTATCCAAGTTTTCTGGAAGACTCGGCCAAAGCGCTGGCCTGGGCGTACAAACACGCAAAAACCTACGGTGGCGATCCTGACCGGCTGTATGTGATGGGTCACAGTGCGGGGGCCTACAACGCCGCGATGCTGGCGCTTGACCCGCGCTGGCTGGCTCGTGAGGGGCTTGCCCCTTCCATTCTCAGCGGCTGGATCGGCCTGGCCGGGCCTTATGATTTCCTGCCAATCGAGAACGCGGACGTCAAACCGGTGTTCTTCTTCCCGAACTCCCCGCCGGACTCACAACCCATCAACCACGTCAGTGCCAGTGCCCCACCGGCGCTGCTGATGGCTTCGAATACCGACACACTGGTCAACCCCAAGCGCAATACCGGCGGGCTGGCGCAAAAGCTGCGCGCGGCAAACGTGCCGGTACGCGACCTGTACTTCTCACGCACCAACCACGGCACCCTGGTAGGCGCGTTTGCCAAATTGCTCAGCGGTCTGGCTCCGGTGGTTGACGAGGTGGACATGTTCGTCAAACACACGCCACTTGCGCAGCGTGAAACAAAGGGTTCGGGCTCAGCGCCTCAGTGAACGAACCAGCCGTCCCTGCGCGTCAGACGCCAGGCGATGGCCCCCAGACTCAAGTCGCGCAGCAAAGTGAACGCCAGAAACGTCAGCCACAGCGCGTGGTTGCCGTGGCTGGAAGCCAGCCAGGCGACCGGCGCGATGCCCGCCGCGCTGACCAGCATCGCGTTGCGCATTTCGCGGGCCCGCGTGGCGCCGATGAACAGCCCGTCCAGCAGGTAACTCCAGACGGCCAGCAAGGGCATCAGCGCCAGATACGGCAGGTAAGTCATGGCGGTGGCGCGCACTTCGGGGATGTCCGTCTGGAAGCTGACGAAGCCGTGCCCGCCGACCAGAAACACTAACGCGAACCCTACGCTTGCGATCAATGACCAGCCCCCCGCCACCACCAGCGAACGCCGCAAGGTGTCCCGGTCACGCGCGCCGATGGCGTGGCCGCACAGCGCTTCAACCGCATGCGCCAGGCCGTCGAGCGCATGAGCGGTCAACAGCAGGCCATTGAGCAGCAGCGCGTTGGCGGCAACCGTAGCATCACCCAGACGAGCGCCTTGCACAGTGATCAGAAACATCACCGATTGCAGCGCCAGCGTGCGCAGAAAGATATCGCGATTTACCGCCAGCAACGGCCGCCAGTTGTTCCACAGTTTCAGCGCCGACCAGACAATCTGGCCGGCCCAGGCGCGCAGGGTCTTGCAGGCCAGCAGCAGACCGAGCACCACACCGGTCCATTCCGCCAGCACCGACGCGCGGGCCGACCCCACCACGCCCCAGTCCAGGCCCATCACGAACCACAGGTTGAGCGCGATATTGACCAGATTGGTGACGAGCAGAATGGCCAGCGGCGCTCTGGCGTTCTGCGTGCCGAGAAACCAGCCGACCAGTGCATAGCTGGCCAAGGCTGCGGGCAGGCCGAACAATCGGGTGTGGAAGAAGTCCAGCGTCATCTGTTGCAGGTCGGCCGAAGGCTGCATCATCGCCAGCGCCAGGTGACTGAACGGTAAAGCGATCACGCCCAGCAACAACGCCAGCCCAGCGGCCAGCAGCAAACCTTGCAGCAGTATCCGGCGCAACGCCGCGCTGTCATTGCGCCCGGCTGCCTGCGCAGTAAAGCCGGTGGTGCCCATGCGCAAAAAGCCCATCGCCCAGGCAAGAAAGGTATACAGCGTCGAGCCTACGGCGACGGCACCCAACTGATGGGCATGCGGCAGATGGCCGATCACCGCACTGTCGACCAACGCCACCAAGGGCACGGATATATTCGACAGAATCATCGGCGCCGCCAGCGCCCAGACACGACGGTGGGTTGAGCGATGACGCCAGTCGTTGAGCAACGTGGACATGAGAACTCCCGGGAAGGCGAGCATTGTAGCCAGAGCGCGAGGGCTTTGTTGCGTGAATGATGGCCGCCGGATCCTGAGAACACCTACCGTGCACGCTGGAGCATAAGGAACGATAACTTCATCTATCGTGCGACGCTCCGCGTCGCATGCCGTTCTGGACGCTCCGCGTCCGGTCTTGCTTTTGCAGTGCAGCGCAAATCTGTGACGCAGAGCGTCACGCACGGCATTCCTACGCAGGAGCGTAAGGAACGATAACCTCAACTATCGTGCGACGCTCCTCGCCCCGAATGTGTCCAGACACACACTTATCAATCTGACAGTAATACTTGTCATCACGACTGTTATATAGTCGCGCTCTCTCAACCGTTGCCGATGAGTGCACCTATGTTAAACAAAGGATTGTTTCTGGCTTGCGCGCTCGCGCTGCTGAGCGCCTGTGATTCCTCTACCCCGGATAAACCAGCGCCCGCCACGGCACCCAACACCCAGGCAACGGTTGCCGATACAAAGCCCAAGCCCGCGGTCGACCTCGCCGCGCTGAGCAAGCGCTATGCAGGCCGCGAACTGACGGTCATTGATGTGTCGGAAATCCAGGTAGACGGCGCAAGCACGCTGTCGGTGAGTTTTTCCGTGCCGCTGGACCCGGAGCAGAAGTTTGCTGAAAAACTGCATCTGGTGGACAGCAAGAACGGCAAGGTCGATGGTGCCTGGGAGCTGTCGGACAACCTCATGGAATTGCGCCTGCGCCATCTGGAGCCACAGCGCAAACTGGTGCTGACGGTCGATGCCGGGCTGCTGGCGGTCAACAAGGCCAAACTCGCAGCCGAATACATCAGCCGCCTGGAAACCCGCGACCTGCAACCCACTGTCGGCTTCGCCAGTCGTGGCAGCCTGCTGCCGACCCGTCTGGCCGAGGGCTTGCCGGTCATCGCGTTGAACGTCGACAAGGTCGATGTCGAATTCTTCCGGGTCAAACCCGACGCGATGCCGAACTTCCTCGCCCAGTGGGACGGCGCATCCAGCCTGTCCAGCTACAGCTCCGAAGAACTGCTGCCTATGGCCGACCTGGTCTACGGCGGCCGCTTCGACCTCAAGCCTGCGCGCAACACCCGCGAAACCGTGCTGCTGCCGATTGCCGGCATCAAGGCGCTGCAACAACCGGGCGTTTACCTCGCCGTGATGCGTGCCTCGGGCACTTACAGCTACTCGCAACCGGCCACCCTGTTCACCCTCAGCGACATCGGTCTGTCGGTGCACCGTTACAGCAATCGCCTGGATGTCTTCACCCAGGCACTCGAGGGCGGCAAGGCTCTGGGTGACGTAAGCGTGGATGTGTACGACGACAACGGCAAGGTCGTTGCGCAAGGCAAGACCGACAGCGACGGCCACGCCCAACTGCCGTTGCCCGCCAAGGCTGCGGTGGTGCTGGCGCACAAGGACGAACAGACCAGCATGCTGCGCCTGAACAGCTCGGCGCTGGATCTGGCCGAGTTCGACATCTCCGGCCCGCAGGCGCACCCGCTGCAATTCTTCATTTTCGGCCCGCGCGACCTGTACCGCCCCGGCGAAACCGTGCTGCTCAACGGTCTGCTGCGTGACAGCGACGGCAAAAACGTCAAACCACAACCGATCACCGTCGAAGTGCGCCGCCCTGATGATCAGGTCAGCCGCAAGTTCGTCTGGGAAGCCGACAGCAGTGGCTTCTACCAGTATCAATTGCAACTTGCCGAAGAAGCCCCGACCGGGCGCTGGCAACTGGTGTTCGACCTGGGCGACGGCAAACCACAGCTTTATGAGTTCAAGGTCGAAGACTTCCTGCCCGAGCGTCTGGCTCTGGAACTCAAGGGCAGCGACGAGCCTGTCGCGCCTGCCGACAACCCCGAGTTCGACATCACCGGCCGCTACCTGTACGGCGCGCCTGCATCGGGTAACACCCTGACCGGTCAAGTGTATGTGCGTCCATTGCGTGAAGCGGTGGCCAAACTGCCGGGCTATCAGTTCGGCTCGATCACCGAAGAAGACCTCAAGCATGACCTGGAGGTTGAACCCATCACCCTCAATGCCGAAGGCCACTCCACGCTCTCCGTGCAAACCCAGTGGGCAGAGGCCAAATCACCGCTGCAACTGATTCTGCAAGCCAGCCTGCAAGAGTCTGGCGGTCGGCCGATTACCCGCCGTCTGGTGCAACCGATCTGGCCCGCCGAGCAATTGCCCGGCGTACGCGCACTGTTTGGCAGCAGCTCCGGTGGCGAAGACTACGACGAGGAAGCCGGCAAGGGCGAAGCCCAGACCAACGGCGACGGCCCGGCCGAGTTTGAAATCGTGATGGCCGATGCCGCTGGCAACAAGCTTGCAGCGGATAACGTCAAGGTCAGGCTGATCCGTGAGCGTCGCGACTACTACTGGAACTACTCGGCCGATGACGGCTGGAGCTACCACTTCAACGAGAAATTCCTCAACCTGAACGAGGACACCCTCAGCATCACCAAGGACTCCACGGCCAAAATCAGCTTCCCGGTCGAGTGGGGTCCGTACCGTGTCGAGGTCGAAGATCCGTCCACCGGCATCATCAGCAGCCTGCGTTTCTGGGCCGGTTATCGCTGGCAGGACAACACCGACGGCGGCGTGGTCAGGCCGGATCAGGTCAAGCTGGCGCTGGACAAACCGGCCTACAACGATGGCGACACCGCCAAAGTCACAGTGACCCCTCCGGCCGCCGGCAAGGGCTACCTGCTGATCGAGTCCAGCGAAGGTCCGCTGTGGTGGAAGGAAATCGACGTACCTGCCGAAGGCAAATCGTTTGAAATCCCGCTCGACAAGCAATGGGCGCGTCACGACCTGTACGTTACCGCGCTGGTGGTACGCCCCGGCGAACGCAAGGCCAATGTCACGCCCAAGCGCGCCGTGGGTGTGCTGCATCTGCCGCTGGACCGCGCGCAACGCAAGCTGGCGCTGACCGTCACCGCGCCGGAAAAAATGCGCCCCAAACAGCCGCTTAAACTCAAGATTGTCGCCAAAAACGCCGATGGCAGCGTGCCTAAACAGGTGCACGTGCTGGTGTCGGCGGTGGACGTCGGCATTCTCAATATCACCAGCTATGCCACGCCTGATCCTTTTGCCAGCCTGTTCGGGCGCAAGCAATATGGCGCTGACCAACTGGATATCTATGGCCAGTTGATCGAAGCCGGCCAGGGTCGCCTGGCGAGCATGGCGTTCGGCGGTGATGCGCTGGCCAAGGGCGGCAAACGTCCGGACACCAGCGTCACCATCGTTGCGCTGCAAAGTGCTCCGGTCACGCTCAATGAAGCCGGTGAAGGTGAGGTCAGCGTCGATATTCCTGACTTCAACGGCGAACTGCGCGTTATGGCTCAGGCCTGGACCGACGACCGCTACGGCATGGCCGAAGCGAAAACTGTGGTGGCGGCGCCGATCATCGCCGAGCTGTCGACGCCGCGCTTTTTGGCCGGTGGCGACCAGACCAGTATCGCGCTGGACGTCTCCAACCTGTCGGGCACAGCACAGAAGCTGGACGTGAAAATCAGCGCCGAAGGTCAGTTGAGCATTCCCGGCGGCGATCAGAGCAAGCCCTTGCAGCTCAAGCAAGGCCAGCGCGTCACCCTGAAAGTGCCGGTGTTGGCGCAGGGTGGCTTGGGCCAAGGCAAGATCAAGGTGTTGGTGGAAGGCCTGGACCTGCCGGGTGAAAACCTGCCGGCGTTCACCCGCGAATGGACCGTTGGCGTGCGCCCCGCCTACCCGGCGATGCTCAAGCATTACCGCGCCACCCTCAACGACCAGACCTGGAGCCTGCCGGACGGCGCACTTGAGGCCTTCGAGCCTGCCGGTCGCCAGGCGCTGCTGTCGCTGTCGAGCCGTCCGCCGCTTAACCTCGGCGAACAGATCCGGGCACTGAAAGCCTATCCATATGGTTGTCTGGAACAGACCGCCAGCGGCCTGTATCCATCGCTGTACGCTGATGCCGCAACCCTCAAGCGTCTGGGCCTGACCGGCGAGCCGGACGCCGAACGCAAGCGCAAGGTCGAGATCGGCATCGAGCGCCTGCTGGGCATGCAGCGTTACAACGGCAGTTTCGGCCTGTGGGGCTCGGACAGCGACGAAGAGTACTGGCTGACCGCCTACGTCACCGACTTCCTGCTGCGCGCCCGCGATCAGGGCTTTGCGGTACCTGCGGACTCGCTGAAGAAGGCTAATGAACGTCTGCTGCGCTACTTGCAGGACGCGGGGCAGATTCAGGTCAATTACAGCCAGAACGCCGAGCACACCCGCTTTGCCGTGCAGGCTTACGCCGGGCTGGTGCTGTCACGCAGTCAACAGGCACCGCTTGCGGCATTGCGCAGCCTGTTCGACCGCCGCAGCGATGCGCGTTCGGGCCTGCCGCTGGTGCAACTGGCCGTGGCGCTGGAGAAGATGGGCGACAAGCCGCGCGCTGATCTGGCCCTTACCGCAGGCCTGGCCGTCGGTCGCAAGAACGAATGGCTGGCCGACTACGGCAGTTCGCTGCGTGATCAGGCGCTGATTCTGGCGTTGCTGGAAGAGAACGACATCGCCAAGGAAAAGCGCGACGAGCGTCTGTTTGCCCTGGCCGATGAAGTCGCGGCAAGCCGCTACCTGTCCACTCAGGAAAGCAATTCGCTGTTCCTCGCCGGTCGCAACCTGCTGGGCAAACCGGAGAAGGACTGGACCGCCAGCATCGCCAGCGGCACCGAAACCCGCAAGCTGAGCAACAAGCAGCCAGGCCTCAAGCTGGACGGCTCAATGCTAGGTTCACCGCTTACGGTTCACAATCAGGGCAGCGAGCCGCTCTACCAACAGCTGACGGTTTCGGGTTACCCGACCCAGGCACCTGCGGCGGGCGGTGAGAACCTGAGCATTCGTCGCGAATACCTGAGCCTGAGCGGCGCGCCGCTGAACGTCGGCGCGCTGAAGACAGGTCAACTGGTACTGGTGCATCTGGAGATCGGTGCCAAGCAGCGTGTGCCCGATGCCTTGGTGGTGGACTTGCTGCCGGCAGGCCTGGAACTTGAAAACCAGAACCTGGCGCAAAGCTCGGCCAGCCTGGAAGACGCCAGCGAAGAGGTGAAAACCATCCGTGAGTCGATGGAAAACGCCGGGATCAAGCATCAGGAATATCGCGGTGATCGTTACGTGGCGGCGCTGGATATCGACGGCAACCGCAGCGTACACCTGCTCTATCTGGCGCGCGCAGTCACACCGGGCACATACCGCGTGCCGCCGCCGCAGGTGGAGTCGATGTACCGCCCGAACTGGCAGGCATTGGGTGACGCGCCCGCGCAGATGGTGGTGAAGGGCAAATGATCGCTAACTGGTTGATCAATTGATTGGAATGCTTACCCGTGGGAGCGACCGGGGCGGCGATCCGCATTGTTCGCGAAGAGGCCGGTACATCCGCTGAAGATGTATCGTCAGGAATAAAGCCTTCGCGAACAAACGAAACGTCGCCCGGTTCGCTCCCACAAATACCAACCGCGTAGCTCCTTTCGCGAACAAGCGAAGCGTCGCCCGGTTCGCTCCCGCAGGTGGAGACGGAGTTAGCGCATCAATGAATAATCCAGCTCAGCAACCAGAGCCCCAGTGCCAGCCATATGATTCCGAGGATGATCGAGGCGCGCATGAACGCCCGGACGGCTGAATAGAGCAGCATCAGGCCGATGATCAGTGCGACGATGCTGATCAGTGAAGTGTCCATGCCCAGTGTGCGGGACAAACCATCGACAAAATTCCCCCCAGCATGGGTAAACCCGTTGAACAACCACGCCAGACCGTCGACGAAAAAGCGAATCACCGCGCCGATGGCCTGTCCGAGCCATTCAAAAAAGCCTTCTACCTGCATATGTACGTCCTGATTGGGGTCGTGAAGAAAATGATCTGTCCGCTTTGGCCGTCGCCAGGCGTGTCAGGTTCCGTGGATCATAAAGGCTCTTTGCGTTGAAACCTGAATTTCTTCTGCGCCTCGTGCAAAAACTCAAATGGCTGGCAGGCTGCGTTTTGCTGCTGATTGCCCTGCTCTGGCTGGCTGATCGCCTCTGGCCGTTGCCACTGCCCAAGGACGATCTGGCGCGTGTCGTGCTGGCCGAAGACGGCACGCCGTTATGGCGCTTTGCCGATGCCAACGGTGTGTGGCGCTACCCGGTCACTAACCAGCAGGTTTCGCCCTACTACCTTGAAGCGCTGCTGACCTACGAGGATCGCTGGTTCTACAGCCACCCCGGCGTGAACCCGCTGGCGCTGGTGCGCGCCAGTTGGCAGAACCTCAGCGGTGCTCGAGTGGTGTCGGGCGGCAGTACGCTGTCGATGCAGGTTGCGCGGCTACTCGACCCGCACTCGAGAACCCTGCCCGGCAAGTTTCGCCAACTGTGGCGCACGTTGCAGCTGGAATGGCACCTGTCCAAGGATGAAATCCTCAGCCTGTACCTCAATCGCGCGCCGTTTGGTGGCACGCTGCAAGGGGTGGCGGCCGCCAGTTGGGCGTATCTGGGCAAATCCCCACAGAACCTGACGCGCGCCGAAGCAGCGTTACTGGCCGTGCTGCCGCAGGCGCCGAGCCGCTTGCGCCCCGACCGTCATCCGCAACGCGCACAATTGGCCCGCGACAAGGTGCTCAGGCGTCTGGCCGAGTTTCAGGTGTGGCCGCAAGGCAGCGTCGACGAGGCGCTGGAAGAGCCGTTGTGGCTGGCACCGCGCCAGGAACCAAGCCTGGCGCCACTGCTGGCACGACGCCTGAACCGACCGAACAGCCCGCCACTGATCCGCACCACGCTGGATGCAACGCTGCAACGGCGCATGGAAGATTTGCTGATGGGCTGGCGGGCACGGCTGCCGGAGCGCACCTCGGCAGCGATTCTGGTGGTCGAGGCAGAGACCATGGCGGTGCGCGCCTACGTGGGCTCGGTGGACATCAGCGATGCCAAGCGTTTTGGTCATGTGGACATGGTGACCGCACTGCGCTCGCCGGGCTCGACGCTCAAACCGTTCCTCTACGGCATGGCAATGGACGCCGGGCTGATTCACTCTGAATCGCTTATGCAGGACGTGCCGCGCCGCTATGGCGACTACCGGCCAGGCAACTTTTCGACCGGGTTCGGCGGGCCGGTGGCTGCCAGTTCTGCATTGTCGATGTCCCTCAACCTGCCTGCCGTGCAGTTGCTGGAGGTCTACGGCCCGAAACGCTTCGCCGCCGAACTGCGTAATGGCGGTGTGCCGCTGACCCTGCCGCCGCTGGCCGAGCCCAATCTGGCACTGATTCTGGGCGGGGCCGGCAGTCGGCTGGAAAATCTGGTCGCTGGCTACAGCGCCTTCGCCCGTAGCGGGCGGAGTGCCGACGTCAGGTTGCAGCCGCAGGACCGCCTGCGTGAGCGGCGGATGATGTCGCCGGGGGCGGCGTGGATTATCCGGCAGATTCTCAGCGGCCAGTCGCGCCCGGACATTGATCCACGTGCAGAGCTGGTGCAGCGTCCGCAACTGGCCTGGAAGACCGGCACCAGTTATGGCTTTCGCGATGCCTGGGCGATTGGCGTCGGGCCGCGCTTTCTGGTCGGCGTGTGGATCGGCAGGCCGGACGGTACGCCGGTGCCGGGCCAGTTCGGCCTGGCCTCGGCTGCGCCGCTGATGCTGCAGGTGCACGATGTACTGGTCAATCGCGACAGCCAGCGCGGCATCGCTGCGCCAGTGCAAGCGGTGCCGTTGAACGTTGGCGTGGCGGCGATCTGTTGGCCGCTGGGGCAACCGATGAGCAAGAGCGATCCGAACTGCCGTCGCCAGCGCTTCGCCTGGACGCTGGACGGCACCACGCCGCCGACCCTGCAAGCCGCCGATCAACCACTGGGGCTGGGTTTACAGGAACGTATCTGGGTCAATGACAAAGGCTTGCGTGTCGGTGCCAGTTGCCCGAATGCCCAGCCGAGAGAGATCGCGCTATGGCCTGCGCCACTTGAGCCCTGGCTGCCCAGGGCAGAACGACGCGAGGCGCGCCTGCCACCCGCAGACCCGGACTGCCCGCCACAGAACCTCAACCTGGCACCGCCGCTTAGTATTGTCGGCGTGCGCGAAGGCGACAACCTGCGCCTGCCCGCTGGCAGCCGTCAGGCCCTGCACTTGAAACTCTCGGCCCTGGGCGGCAGTGGTCGGCGCTGGTGGTTCATCGACGGCTCGCCAATGGCAGACACCGACACCCAACACGACTTCACCCCGACCCTGAACAAACCGGGCCGCTACCAACTGAGCGTCCTGGACGAAAGCGGCCAGACCGCGAGGGTCGAATTCAGCGTGGTGGAGTGACGGTGATAGGGCGGCGCTGAAATGGTCTGACTCGGCTGTGTCTGGCGGAACGAGTGCACCGTCTTTTCTGCCGGTTCCCGGCAGTTCGCGGACAAGTCCGCTCCTACAAAAAAAAATGGGAGTAGGAGCAGACCGGGCGACGCTTCGCTTGTCCGCGATGGCTGCGAAGCGGCCCCAAAACAGGCCACCCTGGTTGTATCTAGTGACCGAAGCGGTTGGTTTTGCTGCCGGTTCCCGGCAGATCGCGGACGAGTCCGCTCAGAAACCAAGGAATCGCGGACAAGCGAAGCGTCGCCTGGTCCGTTCCTGCAGAAACCGAGGGATCGCCAGCCGTCACTGAACCTGAAAGATTTTCGGTTCAGGGAACAGGTTGTTGAGGGTTTCAATCAAGCGGATGTGGTAAATGGGTTTGCGGAACAGGTCGAGCACGTGCAGGCGCAGCATGTCGCTGACGTCGTCCATGTCGGCATGGCCAGAAGTGACGATCACCGGCAGGTGCTGACGCGAGGTGTGTTCGCGCAGGTGGCGGATCAGCTGGATGCCGCTCTCCTCCGGCATCCGCAGATCGGTAATCACCAAGGCGATGTCCGGGTGAGCAGTCAACTGATGCAGGGCCATCTTGACGGAGGACGCCGTGAAGCAACAGAACCCCTCGCCTTCGAGCAGTTCCGCGAGCTCCTCATTTGCGTCCTCTTCGTCATCAACCAACAGCAGTTGTTGGCGGGTAGGATGCACAGCCATGTTGATATCTCGATAGTGGACTCAGGGGCACCATCATAGACTCATGGAGCAGCGGTGCCACCCAGCGCCTCGATAATTTCGTTGAATCTGGCTTTGATTGCGGTGCCCATTGGCGTCACCATCGCAAACAGCACCAGTGCAACCATCGCTACAATCACTGCGTACTCAATGGCAGAAGCCGCCTCTTTGTCTTTCAGGAAAGACTGAATACGAGTGTAGACGCTAATGTACAGCTGGGTAAGGAACATCTGATTTCTCCTTGCGCCTTCAAGGCGCCAATAAACCGTTTTGCGCATGTATCCCCCTGCAATACCAGCATTGCCCTCAAACAGAAAACCCACAATCTCAATAAAGCATTAACCGGAAAGTGATAGGCCCGACTCCTCCCCGGTTTAACTCGGCCAAACGCTATGTCGTTCACCCGAAAAGCTTTTTATGCCAAGGCACAATGGCGTTTTGGGTGCTATCAGCTACCGTCACGTAATGGACGGAAATGCCGTCCGCCGTTGCGGTGTTGCGAAGTTGCCGCACCGGCTTGAGTTGTCCTGCGATGACAAAGGGAAAGTTGCCATGAGCAGTCGCATTACTTGGTGCTCGCGGTCCTGTTTCTGCTGGGCGCGTTGATTGCCGGATATCTGGGAATCGCCGTCAGCAAACCGGCTGAGGTACCTGCAGTTGTCAATACGTCAGCACCGCCTGTCGCCATCGAACAAACCGCTCAAACACCCGCGACCCCGCCCGTCGAAGAAGCATTGCGCCACAACGTTGTGGTTCTGGCCCGGGACATCCCGGCGTACACCCCCATCACGGCCGAAGACCTGGCCATTGAACGGCTCAAGATTGCACCACCCGGAAGTTTCGAGCGCATCGAGAGCCTCGTCGGCCGCAGCAGTTGGCGGACGCTGACCGCCGGAACCTGGCCCAGCGAAAGCAGCTTTGATGCCGGAGGCACGCTGGCACGGATGATCCGCCCACATGAACGGGCGCTGGCGTTACAGGTGGATGAAGTGACTGGCGCATCCGGGCAACTCAGCCCCGGCGACTACGCGGACGTGCTGCTTTACCTGCCTGAAGACGCGAGCAACCCCAGCCGCTCCAGCCAGGTGGTGGTGCCCGCCCTGCGAATTCTCGGGATTGGCGGGCTGCTCGGCCCTGATCGCGATGGCAAGCCGGTGCAGAACATCAGCGCCGACGAACGCTTCAAACAGGAACAACAACGGATCAACGCCCGAACCGTGACAGTCGCGGTGCCGGAGGCATTGCTGGCGCGGCTGATGCTGGCGTCGCAAACCGGCATATTGCGCCTGGCAGTGCGCAGCGCCGAAGAAGGCAACCTGCAGGATTACTGGGCAGGCGAAACCGGCAGCCGCGATGCCGCCGAGCGCCTGGATTCAGCCAATCGCCAACTGGTCAGCTTTCGCCAACTAAGCCTGAGCCCGACCAATACGGCAACGCCGGGCACCGCAACGCGCACACCGCGCGCTGTCGAGGTGATACGCTGTTTGAACTGGCATCGCGTGACGCGCTGTGTTCCGGGCTGCGGCGCCTTGGCGAACACTTGGCGCGGCACTCCGAGACGCATGAACAATCCGATCAAGGCTGGCTCGCCCGGCTGTGGGGGAACAGGTAATGCCGGAAAAACTGTTTGGCATCTCATCGCGTGGCAATGGGCAGGCCGATGATGGCCAAGGCCTGAAACTGGTGCTGCACCGCTATATCATCGATGGCATCGAAGAGAGCGGCAAAAACCTGCTGGAAGGCTCACGACCGGCTCTGGCGCAATTTGTCATCGATAAAGTGGCTGAGTACGTCGCTCGCCTGCGACTGGCC
This sequence comes from Pseudomonas avellanae BPIC 631, assembly GCF_000444135.1. GTDB lineage: Bacteria > Pseudomonadota > Gammaproteobacteria > Pseudomonadales > Pseudomonadaceae > Aquipseudomonas > Aquipseudomonas avellanae. Next base: position 21,735 of record NZ_ATDK01000228.1, on the reverse strand, counting down.
ATCTCGCGTTACGAAATGGAGCGGCTGGCCGAAGAACTGGTCGATGAGCTGACCGGCTTCGGGCCGTTGGAAGTGCTGTTGCGCGACAGTTCGGTCACGGAAATTCTGGTCAACGGGCCGAGCAAAGTGTTTGTCGAGCGTGATGGCGTGCTGCATCACACCGACCTGCGTTTTATCGATTCGCATCACGTCGAACGCGTGATGCAGCGCATTCTCGCCCCGATGGGTCGGCGTCTGGACGAGTCTTCGCCGATGGTCGATGCGCGCCTGCCCGACGGCAGCCGGGTCAATGCGATCATTCCGCCGATTGCGCTGGACGGCCCGTGCCTGTCTATCCGGAAGTTTCGCAAGGACATGCTCAAGAGCGCCGATCTGGTGGCCATGCAGACCATCGACCAACCCATCTTCGAGTTCTTTCAGGAAGCGGTGGGCAAACGCTGCAACGTGCTGGTCAGCGGCGGCACCGGCACGGGCAAGACCACCATGCTCAACGTGCTGAGCCAGTTGATCGACAGCAATCAGCGCCTGGTCACCATCGAAGACGTGGCCGAACTGCAACTCAGCCACCCGCATGTGGTGCGCCTGGAAACCCGCCCGCCGAATGCCGAAGGGCATGGCGAGGTCCGCGCCAGCAACCTGATTCGCAACTCGCTGCGGATGCGCCCGGACCGCATCATCCTCGGCGAGATCCGTGGCGTCGAGGTACTGGACGTTTTGACGGCAATGAACACCGGCCACGATGGCTCGATGAGCACGGTGCACGCCAACAACGCGCAGGACGCCCTGCTGCGCCTGGAAACCCTGGTCGGCCTGACTGGACGATTGATCCCGGAAAAGACCCTGAGGCAAATGATCTGCGCAGCGCTGGACGTGATCATCCAGCTGGCCCGCCTGCCGGACGGCCGCCGCTGTGTCAGCGAAGTGGTAGAGGTGGTCGGCATACGCGATGACATCTACGTCACCAACACCTTGTTCCGCCTGGATCGCCGCACCGGGGTCGGCTTCATGCGCGAGGCCGCGCACGCCGCTGGTGACAAGCTGCGGCCCGGTTACTGACCCGGTCAAGGAGGCAGCATGCATGCATCCGTGGTGCTTGGCCTGATTTCAGTCGTGTTGCTGATGGTGTCCGTTCGCATGTTCTATCTGGCGCTCAATCAGGGAGCCAGTGAGCGGGTCAGGCAGCGCCTGACGGCCGGGCACGTGCAGCCGGCGGCGGCCGAAAAGGCCGGATGGTCGTACCTGGACCGGGCCTTTCTGCGCGCCGGGCTGGGCAAGGCGACTGAACGCACGGGCCTGGCGTTGACGCTCTATGCGCTATTGATCGTGCTGGGTTACTGGCTGGGCGGCGGGCTCGGCGCGGTCAGCATGCTGCTGGCCGTCCCATTGGTGGTGCGGGTATTTGTTTCATGGCGCTATGAAAGGCGCGTGCGCCGCATGATCCAGCAATTGCCACAGTTGCTCGATCACACCGTGCGCAGCCTCAAGTCTGGCAGAACCCTGGCCGATGCGGTGCTGCACGGTATCGAGGCGATGGACCAGCCACTCAAGGACGGCATGAGCCGCATCGAACTCAATGTGCAACTGGGCGTCAGCCTGCCAGATGCCGTCAGGGATTTTGCCGAATTGTACGAGCGCGACGAGTTTCACCTGTTTGCCCTGGGCCTGCGGGTCAACCATCGATATGGCGGCAACGCCAGCGAACTGATGGAGAACCTTATCAAGCTGATTCGTGACAGAGAGCAGGCCGGTCGCCAATTGCGCGCCATGACCGGTGAAACCCGCATGACGGCCATCGTCTTGGGGTTACTGCCGGTGAGCATGGCCGGCTACTTCCTGGCGGTGAACCCCGATTACCTGCTGCACATGTGGAACGATGGCAGCGGGCAAATCATGTTGAGCATGGCGTTTGGCCTGCAAATGCTGGGCTGCCTGATGCTGTGGCGCATGCTGAGGAGAATCTGAAATGGAACTGGTATTGGGCACGTTCATGTTCGCTGCTGCGGTCTTTCTGTTGCTGTCCGGCATGGCTCGCCAGCGCCGCAACGAACGCCTGGTGGCACAACGGCTGAGGGGACAGGTGGTTCGTGAAAGCCGCATCGGTCAGCGCAGCATTAGTTTGGACTCGGAAACCCAGGTGCTGTTGAACCGCATCGGCTGGCGCCGTGCCACCAAACGCTCGCTGTTTGCCGCGTGCCAGGTGGGTGTGCCCATCGCCCTGATGAGCATGGTCATTCTGGCCCAAGTGCTGTTTTTCAAGGAGATCGAGCAACCTTTCATCGCACCGATATTCGCGCTGGGCATTGGCTATCTGCTGCCCAAGCGGGTGCTGGCCGCCGCCGCTTAACGCCGCCAGAAACAAGTGGTGGTGGAAATCTCCACTTTTATCCCGCTGCTCCGCATCCTGTTCGAGTCGGGCATGGCAGTGGAGCAGGCGTTGCGGGTGCTGAGCAATGAAGGCAAAGACCTGCTGCCGGTGCTGTCCGATGAGATTCGCGTGGTATTGACCCGTGTCGACTCCGGCCTGGAGCTGGGCGAAGAACTGCGCAAAACCGCCGCCCTGCTGGCCGTAGACGAGCTGAGCGACACCTGCGTAATCCTCAACCAGCTCATCCATCAAGGCGGCGGCGCATTGAAGTCCCTGCTGACGCTCAAGCAACTGATCGACGACCGACGCCTTACCCGCCTGCAGGAGTACATTTCCAAACTGTCGGCCAAAATGTCGGTGGTGATGATGGTGTTTCTGTTCCCCGCACTGCTGATCGTACTGGCAGGCCCCGGCTTTATTGCTATAAGTCGGGCGCTGGGCAGTTAGCGCCTCTATACATACGCCTGATACAAGGAAGACAACGGCTGATGAAAGCAGCAATCGCACTACTCGGATTCCTCATGCTCGGCGGGTGTGCCGGCGACGGTCGCACGCTCTGGCCGCAGACCTCGGCCCAGCCCGGCCAATGCCCGAAGCTGACCTCGGATCAGGAGTTCTCCCTGAACCTGGCGCAGAACATGGCCGATGAAGGCCGCTTGCATGCCAGCCTCGCCAACCTTGAAGGCATGCCGGACAGCCTCGGCGAGGTGCGCTTGCGCAAGGCTCGGGTATTACGGCTGTTGGGCAGTCATGAAGCCGAACCGCTGTACCGCAGCCTGCTGGGCACCTGTCGGGCCGCCGAGGGCGAGCATGGTCTTGGGCAACTGGCCGCGGCGCGGGGCGACAATGCACTGGCGCAGAAACACTTGCTCACCGCCAGCAAGCTGGAACCCACCGACGAAAAGATTCGCAACGATTTAGGCGTCGTCTATCTCAACCAATTGAAGCTGGAACAAGCGCGGTTTCAGTTTCTGACGGCCATGGAACTCAAACCGTCCGATTCGCTGGCGGCCGTCAATCTGGCCACGCTGCTGATTTATCAGAACAACTGGACACAAGCCGCCGAGCTGGCCACCCGCGCCGGGCTGACACCGGAGCAGATCACCGACGCCCAGGCGCGCGCCGCAAAAATCGGCAAGTCACAGGTCACACCACTGGCGTCTGTCGAGCGGGTGGTGCCGCTGCTTGACGCACCACTGCCTGAACAGACAGATCGTCAGTCAACCGGAGTACGACCATGAAAAGCATGATAATCGGCGGCATGGTCATGCTGCTGGTCGCCAGCGACGCCTGGGCCGATGGCGACCAGCCGCCTGTGGCCAGAGCAAAACTGACCGAAACCTGGCTGCAACTGCAAGCCAGCGGCAAGGCTGCGTCGCCAACGCCGCAGAGCAACACGCCACTTGAACGGGACTTGAGCCTGCAACGCTGGCTTGAAACCTACCAGTACAAAATCCCCGAGCATTACGAACAGGAGGCTGGCGGCAGCTTTTCATCGAAAGGCAAGTAGTGCGCGCGGACTTTTCTGACATCACCTGACACCGTATCTTACAAACCTCATCTCAGCAGGCGGCGAAGCACTCCGTTATCATGCGCAGACCTTCGAGACTCGAGACTGCCATGCGCCGCTTGCTCTGCCTGATGTTACTGATCCTTGCACTGCCTGCCTCCGCGGCCGGCCTGCTGGACAGCCGCCCGTCACCTACGCTGGGTGGCGGCACGCTAGATAACAGCAAGGACTTCCTGCCGGTTCGTCAGGCCTTTCAGTTGAGCCTGATCGAAACCACGCCAGAGTCGATCAAACTGCGTCTGGTCGCCACCGATGGTTATTACCTGTATCGCCATCGCTTTCAGTTCCGCACCGAGCCTGCCGACATTGGCCTGGGCCAAGCGCAATTGCCCAAGGGCGAGCAGAAACACGATGAGTACTTTGGCGACGTCGAGGTCTATCACGGCATTCTCGACATCGACCTGCCACGCAAACCCGGCGAGCAACGCCCCTTTACGCTTGTAGTCACTTATCAAGGTTGCGCCGACAAAGGCCTGTGCTACCCACCGGAAACCGAGCGACTGAGCATCGGCGACGTGACTGGCAGTTCGCCCGAAGCACTCGCAGCACCCGTTTCCGCCTCCTCCTGGAGCTGGAAAGAAATCGCTTTGTTTTTCCTCGCAGGCATAGGCCTGACCTTCACGCCGTGTGTACTGCCGATGCTGCCGATTCTGTCCGGCGTAGTGCTGCGCGGCAAGGTCGGCGGCCTGCGCGGCCTGAGCCTGTCACTGGCTTACGTACTGCCAATGGCGGCCTGTTTTGCCTTGCTCGGTGCGCTGATGGGTATGTTTGGTGCGAGCCTCAATCTGCAGGCACGTCTGCAATCAGCGTGGGTACTCGTGCCGTTTTCGGCGTTCTTCGTAATCTTTGCCATCGCCATGTTCGGCGCTTTCGAGCTGCGCCTGCCGCAGTCAATCAGCTCGCGCCTGGACCGCATTGCCGGCAAGACCGAGGGCGGGTCGCTGTGGGGCGCGGCAGTGTTGGGAGTGGTGTCCAGCCTGCTGGTCTCGCCCTGTGTTTCCGCGCCGCTGGCCGGTGCGCTGCTGTATATCAGCGCAAGTGGTGATGCGGTCGGCGGTGGGTTGAAACTGTTTGCGCTGGGCCTGGGCATGGGCGCGCCGTTGCTGTTGATCGCAACTGGCGGTGCCACCTGGCTGCCGAAAAGCGGGCCTTGGCTGGTCACGGTGAAAAATGCGATCGGTGTGCTGTTGCTGGCACTGGCCATCGGCTTGCTGAGCCGCGTCCTGCCCGGGCAAATCACCCTGCTGCTGGTTGGCCTGCTGTCTGCAGGTGTTGCGCTGTTTTTGGGCGCACTGGAGTTCACTGAAAAGACCACTCGGCAAAAGCTCGCTCAATTGCTCGGTCTAGCTCTGCTGGTCTACGCGCTGGCCAGTTGGTATGGCGCGCTGTCCGGGCAAACCGACCCGATGCGCCCGCTGGGCCGCGAGTACGCTACAGCAACCAACGGCGCAGTCGCACCGAACTCGACACAGTGGCAGACCATCACCACCTCGGCCGAACTGGACCGTGTGATGCAGGAAGCACAAAGCGCTGGCAAGCCGTTGCTGCTCGACTGGTACGCCGACTGGTGCATCAGTTGCAAGGTCATCGAACACGAAGTTCTGCCAGATCCGGGCGTTGTCGCCAGACTGGCGGGCTACAGCCTCATTCGTTTCGACATGACCGACAGCAACGCAGAGCAACGCGCCTTGCTCGATCGCTACAAGCTGTTCGGCCCTCCCGCGCTGCTGTTTTTCGCTAAAAACGGCGAAGAGCTCCAAAATGTGCGGGTTGTCGGCGAAATCGACGCCGCAGGGCTAATTGAACGCCTGAATAGAGCAAATGACCAAAACTAAACCGTGAGTCATAAACTTTGCGCGAATATCGCTCATCGTGCTGGCTACTGTTGTTAACTGGACAGTCCATTGCCCTTCCGGCATAGTCGCCGGGCGTAAACCGCTCGCAGACAATAAAAGGAACACGCAATGGCGACTATCCTGGTCCTTCACGGGCCCAACCTGAACCTGCTGGGCACTCGGGAACCCGGGGTCTACGGCACCATCACCCTGCCCCAGATCAATCAGGACCTTGAGCTGCGCGCGCGCGATGCCGGTCACCATCTGATGCACCTGCAAAGCAATGCCGAATATGAATTGATCGACCGCATTCATGCCGCTCGCGGCGAAGGTGTCGACTTTATTTTGATCAATCCGGCTGCTTTTACGCACACAAGCGTTGCAATACGTGACGCGCTGATGGGAGTGAGCATCCCATTCATCGAAGTGCATTTATCAAACGTGCACAAACGCGAACCTTTCCGCCATCACTCCTACTTTTCAGACGTCGCTGTGGGAGTGATCTGTGGCCTGGGTGCCAGTGGATACCGACTGGCCCTGGAAGCCGCCCTGGAACAACTGGCCGCCAGTGCCAAGCCATGACGAGTCCAGCCTGAAGCTGACCATATGGCTTGAGCCGGCCGACAAATTGCCCTTACAGAACCTTGGGAGTTGATTAATGGATATTCGCAAAGTCAAGAAGCTGATCGAATTGCTGGAAGAGTCCGGCATCGACGAGCTGGAAATTCGTGAAGGCGAAGAATCCGTACGGATCAGCCGTCACAGCAAGACCCCGGCGCAGCCTTACTACGCGCCCGCTCCGGTTGCAGCGCCGGTCGCCGCACCAGCCCCTGCCGCCGCCCCGGCTGCGCCAGAAGCGCCGTCGGCACCGAAACTGAACGGTTTCGTGGTCAAGTCGCCAATGGTCGGTACGTTCTACCGCACCCCGGCACCTACTTCGCCTGCATTCGTCGAAGTCGGCCAGACCGTCAAGAAAGGCGACACCATCTGCATCGTCGAAGCGATGAAAATGATGAACCACATCCAGGCAGAAGCCAGCGGTGTTATCGAATCCATCCTGGTAGAAAACGGTCAGCCGGTTGAGTTTGACCAGCCGCTGTTCACTATCGTTTGAACCGGGGAGAGCCTGCGATGTTGGAAAAAGTTCTGATCGCCAACCGCGGCGAAATTGCCTTGCGCATCCTGCGTGCCTGTAAAGAACTGGGCATCAAGACCGTCGCTGTACACTCCACGGCAGATCGCGAGTTGATGCACCTGGGCCTGGCGGACGAAACCGTCTGCATCGGTCCGGCCCCGGCTAACCTGTCCTACCTGAACATTCCGGCGATCATCTCGGCCGCTGAAGTGACAGGCGCCACGGCCATTCACCCTGGCTACGGTTTCCTTGCGGAAAACGCCGATTTCGCCGAACAGGTCGAAAAATCCGGCTTTGCCTTCATCGGCCCGAAAGCAGACACCATCCGCCTGATGGGCGACAAGGTTTCTGCCAAGGACGCCATGAAGCTGGCCAACGTGCCAACCGTTCCGGGCTCCGACGGCCCGCTGCCGGAAGACGAGACAATCGCGCTGCGCATCGGTCGCGAAGTCGGTTACCCGGTGATCATCAAGGCCGCCGGTGGCGGTGGTGGTCGCGGCATGCGTGTGGTGCATCGCGAAGAAGACCTGATCGAAGCCGCTGCCCAGACCCGTGCAGAAGCTGCGGCCTGGTTCAGCAACCCGATGGTCTATCTGGAAAAATACCTGACCAACCCGCGCCACGTGGAAGTTCAGGTCATTTCCGATGGCCAGGGCCAGGCGATCCATCTGGGCGACCGCGACTGCTCGCTGCAGCGCCGTCACCAGAAGGTTCTGGAAGAAGCTCCGGCACCGTTCATCGACGAACAGGCGCGTGCCGATGTACTGGCAGCCTGCGTCAAGGCGTGTATCGATATCGGTTATCGCGGTGCGGGTACTTTCGAGTTCCTGTACGAGAACGGCCGTTTCTACTTCATCGAAATGAACACCCGTGTTCAGGTGGAGCACCCGGTTTCCGAGATGGTCACCGGTATCGACATCGTCAAGGAGATGCTCAGCATCGCCGCCGGCAACAAACTGTCGTACACCCAGGATGACGTGGTCATCACCGGGCATGCGCTGGAATGCCGGATCAACGCCGAAGACCCGAAAACCTTCGTGCCAAGCCCAGGCCTGGTCAAGCACTTCCATGCACCAGGCGGCAACGGCGTACGGGTCGATTCGCACCTTTACAGCGGCTACAAGGTTCCGTCGAACTATGACTCGCTGATCGGAAAAGTGATCACCTGGGGCGCAACCCGCGAAGAAGCCATGGCACGCATGCGTAATGCCCTGGACGAAATCGTGGTTGACGGGATCAAGACCAACATCCCGTTGCACCGTGATCTGACCCGCGATGAAGGCTTCTGCGAAGGCGGCGTCAACATCCACTACCTGGAACACAAACTGGCCAATCAATAAGTCAGCGTGTTTCAGAACGACAAAGCCGCAGAGATGCGGCTTTGTTGTTTGCAGCGCATAGCAGTAAACTTGCCCGCTTCCTGCGGCACATCAGCTGTAAAGCCGTACTTATTTCCAAATCGAAGGTAATCCGCCATGCCTTGGCTGCAAGTCCGTCTCGCCATCAGCCCAGAACAAGCCGAAACCTACGAAGATGCGCTTCTTGAAGTCGGTGCCGTGTCCGTCACGTTCATGGACGCCGAAGACCAGCCGATTTTCGAGCCCGAACTCAACACCACGCCGCTGTGGACGCACACTCACCTGCTGGCACTGTTCGAAGCCGACACCAATGCCGGGCTGGCACTGGCGCACCTGAGCCTGCTGACCGGCGCAGAACTGCCCGAGCACAGCGCCGAAGTCATCGAAGACCAGGACTGGGAACGCAGCTGGATGGATAACTTCCAGCCCATGTGTTTCGGCCAGCGCCTGTGGATCGTACCAAGCTGGCACGCAGCGCCGCAACCGGACGCCGTAAACCTGCTTCTTGATCCAGGCCTTGCCTTCGGCACCGGGACGCACCCGACCACCGCGCTGTGCCTCGAATGGCTGGATGGCCAGGACCTCAAAGGCTGCAATGTGCTGGATTTCGGCTGCGGCTCGGGCATTCTGGCCATCGCCGCACTGTTGTTGGGTGCCGAGCAGGCGGTTGGCACCGACATTGACGTGCAGGCGCTGGAAGCCTCACGCGACAACGCCGGGCGCAACAACATCGCCGCCGAACGCTTCCCGCTGTACCTGCCCGAAGACCTGCCCCCTCAGCAGGCCGACGTGCTGGTCGCCAACATTCTGGCCGGCCCGCTGGTGTCTCTGGCACCGCAACTGGCAACACTGGTCAAGACCGGCGGTCGCCTGGCGCTGTCGGGCATCCTTGCCGAACAGGGCGAAGACGTTGCCGCCGCCTACGCTGAAAGCTTTGACCTGGACCCGATCGCAAACCGAGATGGCTGGGTACGCATCACGGGGCGCCGCCGTTAACCGCCGCTTCAACCGGACAGCCGCATGACCGACAGCTTCGTCACCCAGTGCCCGCACTGCCAAACCAGTTTCAGAGTCAGTCACGCTCAATTGAGCGTGGCCCGTGGCGTGGTGCGTTGCGGAGCCTGCCTGCAGGTGTTCAACGCCGCCCGGCAATTGCTGGAGCAGCGCGCCATCGACGACTCCGAAAAGGTCGCGCTCGCTGCTGCGCCGGTCATCATTGAGCAGCCCCTGCCAGAACCCCGACTGGAGCCTGAGCCAACGCTGGCACCAGAGCTGACACCCAAGCCGATATCAGAGCCGGGCAAGGCGCCCGAGGACGATGACCCCTGGCAGGTCAGCGAGATGGACCTGGACAACCTGAACCTGGACGAAGAACTGGCCCGCCTCGAACAGCGCGAGACACGGCGTCCTGACACCTTCACAAGCCCGGCCAGTGACATCGGCAACGGCAACGTGAGCCTGACCGCCAAACGTGACACCCGCCAGGCCGACGAAGCGGCATGGGTCGACACCGTGCACAACGATGATGTCGAGCATCTGCCCGAACTGCACGCCGAGGTCATTGACCACACCGATGCAAGCGAAGATCCGGAACCCCTGTCGGACAACGACCGGACCGAGCCTTCCCTGTCACTGGATAAACACCTGGACGATGACGAGCCCAGAGCCCCTGTCGTCATCCAGCGCAAGGCGTTGCCTGCCGAGAAAGCCGAGCGCTGGTCAGCAGTGGACGACGATGATGAAGATCACGACGACCACGAGCCCGAGCCGGAACAGCGCGGCAAGCGCAGCCGCAGCGAGCCGGCAGTGCCTGATCAGACGCTACTGGACCTGACCGACGACCCTCTGCAACTGGACTGGCAACGGCCCAAACCGCGCTGGGGCCGACGCTTTGCATGGGGCTTGCTGATTTTGCTGGCATTGGCCGGCCTGGCCGGTCAGTACGTCTGGTATCACTTCGATCAACTGGCGCGTCAGGACCAGTACCGACCATGGTTCCAGCAGATCTGCCCGCAAGTGGGCTGCAAAGTACCGAGCAAGGTCGACATCTCCCAACTCAAGAGCAGCAATCTGGTGGTGCGCAGCCACCCCGAGTTTCAAGGGGCGCTGGTGGTCGACGCGATCATCTACAACCGCGCTCCGTTTTCGCAGCCATTTCCGCTGCTGGAGCTGCGATTTTCCGATACCGGTGGTCAGTTGATTGCCAGTCGTCGCTTCAAGCCGAGCGAATACCTGAGTGGCGAAATGGCCGGCAAGGAAGAGATGCCACCGCAGACGCCGATCCATATTGCGCTGGATATCCTTGATCCAGGTGCCAAAGCCGTAAATTATAGCCTCAACTTCCGCTCTCCGGAATGAGCGCCTGACGGCATTCCCGCAGGCTCAGGCCGGGCCTGAACTGCGCCTTTTGCTGATAGAACGCAGCACGTTCACAGAAGTTCAATCACAAAACATGCTGTAATCGCGGGCTGAACGGGCCGCAATCAACTGTTCAGATTTTATCCAATTCAGCCTTTATCCAGTCATCGAGAGCGGGTATCATGCCAACCCTTTTTCGAACTCTCGGTTCGCTCTGACAGTGGCGCAAGCGGCTGGCAGAACGGGCCGTTGCAGACCGGGTGAAACAGTTTTTACATGGCCTGCGGATGATTTGGCCTCCACAACAGGTAAGGCTATGTCGGCAGTACGCATCGGCCCGTATACAGTGCACAACGGCTTGATCCTCGCCCCGATGGCGGGCGTCACCGACCAGCCTTTCCGTCAGCTGTGCCGACAACTCGGTGCTGGCCTGGTGGTGTCGGAAATGGTCACCAGTGACATGAGCCTGTGGAACAGCCGCAAATCGCGTCTGCGCATGATCCACGCAGGTGATCCCGAGCCCCGCTCGGTACAGATCGCCGGTGGTGACGCGCAGATGATGGCAGACGCCGCACGTGCCAATGTCGAACTGGGTGCCCAGATCATCGACATCAACATGGGCTGCCCGGCCAAGAAGGTCTGTAACAAGGCGGCAGGTTCGGCGCTGCTGAAAGACGAGCAACTGGTCAACGACATCCTGCAGGCCGTGGTGGCTGCGGTCGATGTGCCGGTCACGCTGAAGATCCGCACCGGCTGGGACCGCGACAACCGTAACGGCCTGACCGTGGCGAAAATCGCCGAGCAGGCGGGCATTCGGGCACTGGCGGTACACGGGCGAACCCGTGCCGACCTTTACACCGGCGAGGCCGAGTACGACACCATTGCCATGATCAAACAGGCAGTGTCGATCCCGGTCTTTGCCAATGGCGACATCGATTCACCCGAAAAAGCCCGGCACGTGCTACAGGCCACCGGCGCAGACGGATTACTGATTGGCAGGGCCGCCCAGGGGCGTCCCTGGATTTTTCGCGAGATAGAACACTACCTGCTTACCGGAGAAATACTCCCGGCCCTGCAGTCGAGTGAAGTGGAACGAATTCTGCTTGAGCATCTGGCAGCGCTTCACGTTTTCTATGGCGACGTGATGGGCGTGCGTATTGCACGCAAACACGTCGGTTGGTATCTCGCAACCCTGCCGGGGGCCAGAGAGTTTCGCGCCCTCTTCAATCGTTTGGAAGATACGGAAGCACAGTGCGCCAACGTTCGGGAGTTCTTCAGCCAAGGCTGCAAGGGCCTGGATAACCAGAATGATAAAGAGGTGGCCGCATGACGATGATGACCGAGACTTTAGTGAGTGGAACAACACCCGTGAGCGACAACGTCAATTTGAAACAGCACCTCAACACGCCGAGCGAAGAGGGTCAGACCCTGCGCGGAAGTGTCGAGAAGGCGCTGCACAATTATTTCGCCCACCTCGAAGGCGCATCCGTCACTGACGTCTACAACCTGGTGTTGTCGGAAGTCGAGGCTCCGCTTCTGGAAAGCGTGATGAACTACGTCAAGGGCAACCAGACGAAAGCTTCCGAACTGCTGGGGCTCAATCGCGGCACACTGCGCAAGAAACTCAAACAGTACGATCTGCTTTAAAGCATTCAAAACAGAAAAGGCGACCTTTTGCACCGCGGTCGCTTTTTTTTGCAGACCTCTTTTGCTTTTGATGGAAATCGAGATGACCGACCAGACTACCCGCCTGCCGATCCGCCGCGCCCTGATCAGCGTATCCGACAAGACCGGAATCCTTGAATTTGCCCGCGAGCTGGAAGCGCTGGGCGTCGAGATCCTTTCCACTGGCGGTACGTTCAAGCTGCTCCAGGACAACGGCGTTGCGTCAGTCGAAGTGGCCGATTACACCGGCTTCGCAGAAATGATGGACGGCCGGGTCAAGACCCTGCACCCCAAGATCCACGGTGGCATTCTGGGCCGTCGTGGCATCGACGACGCCATCATGAACGAACACGGCATCAAGCCGATCGATCTGGTCGCCGTCAATCTGTACCCTTTTGAAGCCACTGTTTCCAAGCCGGGCTGCGACCTGCCTACCGCCATCGAAAACATCGATATCGGCGGCCCGACCATGGTCCGTTCCGCTGCAAAGAACCATAAAGATGTCGCCATCGTGGTCAACGCCAGCGATTACGGCCAGGTACTGGAAAGCCTCAAGGCAGGCGGCCTGACCTACGCACAGCGCTTCGACCTGATGCTCAAGGCGTTCGAGCACACCGCCGCCTACGACGGCATGATCGCCAACTACCTGGGCGGCGTCGACCAGACGGCCGACACCCTGAGCACCGAAGGCCGCAGTCAGTTCCCACGCACCTTCAACACCCAGTTCGTCAAGGCCCAGGAAATGCGCTACGGCGAGAACCCGCACCAGAGCGCGGCGTTTTACGTTGAAGCCAAACCTGCCGAAGTCGGTATCGCCACCGCCACCCAGTTGCAAGGCAAGGAGCTGTCGTTCAACAACGTGGCCGACACCGATGCCGCGCTGGAATGCGTCAAGAGCTTCGTCAAGCCGGCCTGCGTGATCGTCAAGCACGCCAACCCGTGCGGCGTTGCAGTCTGCCCGGACGACGAAGGCGGCATTCGTCAGGCTTACGAGCTGGCCTACGCCACTGACTCCGAGTCGGCGTTTGGCGGCATCATCGCCTTCAACCGCGAGTTGGACGCTGCAACGGCCAAGGCCATCGTCGAGCGTCAGTTCGTCGAAGTGATCATCGCACCAAGCGTCAGCGCCGAAGCCCGCAGCATCATTGCCAGCAAAGCCAACGTGCGCCTGCTGACCAGCGGCCGGTGGAGCGAGCGCCTGCCGGCCTGGGACTACAAACGCGTCAACGGCGGCCTGCTGGTGCAGAGCCGCGATATCGGCATGATCACCTCGGCCGACCTCAGGGTCGTCACCCAGCGTGCACCGACCGAACACGAAATGCACGACCTGATCTTCGCCTGGAAAGTCGCCAAGTACGTCAAGTCCAACGCCATCGTCTACGCCCGCAACCGCCAGACCATCGGCGTCGGCGCAGGCCAGATGAGCCGTGTGAACTCGGCACGCATCGCCGCCATCAAGGCCGAGCATGCAGGCTTGCAGGTGCAGGGCGCGGTCATGGCCTCCGACGCATTCTTCCCGTTCCGTGATGGCATCGACAACGCGGCCAAGGTCGGCATCAGCGCCGTCATCCAGCCAGGCGGCTCGATGCGCGACAACGAAGTGATTGCCGCGGCAGATGAAGCCGGCATTGCGATGGTTTTCACCGGCATGCGCCACTTCAGGCACTAATCAGAAAAACGGCCGCACTGTCGCAGGCGTCTGCTGCGTTGGATGGGGCTCCGCTGATGCTCATTGCCAGAAGGCAACTCCGCTCAGCGAAGCCCCATCCGCCTTGCATACACCTACGCCATTACGACCTCGTATTGCGGTATTGATCTTTTCAGACACACCGCGTACTCCAGAATCAGCGTCATCGAGGTTTTTGAAATGAATGTTTTGATCATTGGCAGTGGCGGTCGTGAACACGCCCTGGCATGGAAAGTCGCTCAGGACCCACGCGTGCAAAAGGTGTTTGTCGCACCGGGCAACGCAGGCACGGCGATCGAGGCCAAATGCGAGAACGTGGCCATCGACGTTCTGGCGCTGGAGCAACTGGCGGACTTCGCCGAAAAGAACGTTTCGCTGACCATCGTCGGCCCGGAAGTACCTTTGGTTGCAGGCGTCGTGGACCTGTTCCGCAGCCGTGGCCTGGATTGCTTCGGCCCCACCGCTGGTGCCGCGCAGCTTGAAGGCTCCAAGGCTTTCACCAAAGATTTCCTGGCACGCCACAAGATCCCGACCGCCGACTATCAGAACTTCACCGAGATCGAGCCTGCACTGGCTTATCTGCGTGAGAAAGGCGCCCCGATCGTTATCAAGGCCGACGGCCTGGCAGCGGGCAAAGGCGTGATCGTCGCCATGACCCTGACCGAAGCTGAAGACGCAGTGCGCGACATGCTGGCAGGCAACGCCTTTGGCGAAGCCGGCTCGCGCGTGGTGATCGAAGAGTTTCTGGATGGCGAAGAAGCCAGCTTCATCGTCATGGTCGATGGCAAAAATGTATTGCCAATGGCCACCAGCCAGGATCACAAACGCGTCGGCGACGGCGACAGCGGGCCGAACACCGGCGGCATGGGTGCCTACTCCCCGGCCCCGGTGGTCACCGCCGAAGTTCATCAGCGTGTCATGGACCTGGTGATCTGGCCGACCGTCCGCGGCATGGCCGATGAAGGCAACGTCTATACTGGCTTTCTCTACGCGGGTTTGATGATCGACAAAGCCGGCAACCCGAAAGTCATCGAGTTCAATTGCCGCTTTGGCGATCCGGAAACCCAACCGGTCATGCTGCGTCTGCAATCGAGCCTGGTGCTGCTGATCGAAGCGGCCCTGGCGCAGGCGCTGGACAAGGTCGAAGCACAATGGGATCCGCGTCCGAGCCTGGGTATCGTTCTGGCGGCCGGTGGTTATCCGGGTGATTACGCCAAAGGCGCAGTCATCGAGGGTCTTGATGCGGCTGCGCAGCTGGAAGGCAAAGTCTTTCATGCTGGCACCACCTTGCAGGATGACCGTGTCGTGACCAGCGGCGGTCGTGTACTGTGTGCCACAGCCTTGGGTGACAGTGTCGGCAGCGCGCAGAAAAACGCTTACGCCCTGGCTGCCAAGGTTGATTGGCAAGGTTGTTTCTACCGCACGGACATCGGCTATCGCGCCATTGCCCGTGAGCGTGGCGAAGACCAGGAATAAACCACCAGGCCAGCCTCTGTTGTGCGGCTGGCCGGTTGACCCGGTATTCGCGATTTACCAGGCATTCACTCACGAAGGGATTTCATAGTGCGCTGGCTCAGGATTGCCATAGCCTCAACGGTCGGACTGCTGACCCTGCTGTTCATGCTTTCGGCTCAGGCCGAGCACGGGGCTGGCTGGTCGACGCTGCTCGACGAAAAGGCAAGCCTGTCGCTGGATGAAATCCGTTCGGCGCGTTATCAGAATCAATTCAGCCCTATCGAACTTGAACGCGTCGCCGCTGCGGAGCGCGACAGCGCGGTATGGCTGCATTACAGATTGCATCCCAACCAGCATGAGCAACTGGTGCGTATCTTTGCCCCAGACCTTGCCAGCGCCGACATGTACGTCATGGATGGCGATCAACAGATCGATCATCTGCGCACCGGCAACGCTGTGCCCACAGAAGATCAGCGCCTGCCCTCCAATGATTTTCTGCTGCCGATCCCGCAAAGCGCGGCCTCTCTGGACATCTACCTGAGGCTCGTCTCGTCCCAGAAAATGCGCCCCAGCATTACTCTTGAGCCCGCCATACAAAGCGCTGCCGACGAGACTGAACCGTTTCTGTTCGGCCTGCTTTTTGGTGCGCTGGCGATGCTGATCGTGCAGAACCTGACCCGCTACGCGCACACACGCTCGCGCAGCAATCTGTGGCTGGCGGCCTGCGAATCACTGCTCGGGCTCAGCGCCCTGCTGCTGCTCAATCTGCTTCGCCCTATAGATCCGTGGCACATCGCCCAAACACCCAGCGCGCATGTTGCGTTACTGCTGGCCGCCGTCGCCGGCCTGATCTACACCTATTGTTTCTTCGTGCACCGCAACGCCCGCACACTGGATCGCCTGCTACTGGGCAACGCAGTGCTCATGGGCATTGGCGCACTGCTGGTGGTGTTCGACGAGAAGCTGCCGATCAACGCGCTGACCTTCGTTCTAGTGTCTTTGACTACATTGAGTATCCTTGCGGTATCGATGTGGCACTGGCAGAAAGGCTATCGTTCGGCACGCCTGTTCGTTCTCGGCATGATCACCTTCAACATCGGCTATATGGTGGTATTGCCGGGTCTGCTGTGGCTGAGTCTGGTGCCGCCGCAATGGCTGATACTCGCGTTGCTCTGCGTCTTCTGCATCAGCGGCCTGCTGATGAGCCTGGCACTCAGCGAACGTTATCGCAACATTACCGAAGACCGTTTCAGCGTCAGCCGGGATCAGGCAGCCAGTACCGCCGAAATCAACGCCAAAGCCGAATTCCTGGCCAAGATCAGCCACGAGATCCGCACCCCCATGAACGGTGTCCTGGGCATGACCGAGCTGCTGCTCGGCACGCCGTTGTCGGTCAAGCAGCGCGACTATGTGCAGACCATTCACAGTGCCGGCAACGAACTGCTGACGCTGATCAACGAGATCCTGGACATCACCAAGCTCGAATCAGGGCAGATCGAACTGGACGACGTACAGTTCGATATCAGTGCGCTGGTCGAAGACTGCCTGAATATCTTCCGCGCCAAGGCCGAGCAACAACAGGTCGAACTGATCAGCCAGATCCAGCCCCAAGTGCCACGCGTGATCAGCGGCGACCCTACTCGTCTGCGCCAGACGCTGCTGAGCCTGCTGGAAAATGCCCTGAAAAAGACCGACGAAGGCGAAATTCTGCTCGGCGTTGCGCTTGAGTCTTCCAAGAGCGGAAAGCCGCGCTTGCGCATTTCGGTTCAGGACAGCGGCGAATCGCTCTCCGACGAAGAGCGCGACGAGCTGCTTCACGCCGAACTGCACAGCAGAAACTTTTTGGCCAGCAGCAGGCTTGGCGGCCATCTGGGGCTGGTCATCGCCCGCCAGTTGATCATATTGATGGACGGCGAATTCGGTATCCAGAACAGTGGCACGCCGGGTAATACGCTGTGGCTAAACCTGCCGCTGGACGCAAAGCTGCTTGAACAGCCGACCATCGACCTGGACAGCCCGCTTAAAGATGCCCGCGTGCTGGTGGTCGATGACAACGACACCTGCCGCAAAGTGCTCGTCCAGCAGTGCAGCGCCTGGGGCTTGAATGTCAGCGCCGTGGCATCGGGCAAGGAAGCGCTGGCGCTGCTCAGGACCAAGGCGCACCTGCGCGACTACTTCGATGTGGTCCTGCTCGACCAGAACATGCCCGGCATGACCGGCATGCAGCTGGCCGCCAAGATCAAGGAAGACCCCAGCCTTAATCACGACATTCTGTTGATCATGCTCACGGGCATCAGCAATGCGCCCACCAAGATCATTGCTCGTAACTCGGGCATCAAACGGATTCTGGCCAAACCGGTGGCGGGCTATACGCTCAAGACCACGCTGGCAGATGAGCTGACCCAACTGAACAAAGGTGTTGTTTCAACCAAACCCGGCCCGGTCATGTCCCCGCCGGTCAGCGTGCCCGGTGACTTCCGCATTCTGGTGGCCGAAGACAACAGCATTTCGACCAAAGTGATTCGCGGCATGCTAGGTAAGCTCAATCTGAACCCGGACACTGCCAGCAATGGTGAAGAAGCGCTGCGCGCCATGAAAGCGCAGCGTTATGACCTGGTGCTGATGGACTGCGAAATGCCCATACTCGACGGTTTCTCGGCTACCGAGCAACTGCGTGCCTGGGAAGTCGGCAACCAGCGGGTACGCACGCCGGTCGTGGCCCTGACCGCGCATATTCTCACCGAGCACAAGGACCGCGCACGGCAGGCAGGAATGGACGGTCACATGGCCAAACCCATCGAGCTGTCGCAACTGCGCGAGCTGGTCGAACATTGGGTTGCGCACCGTGACAAGGCTCGCGGGCCGACGTCGGTCAGTGAGCAATACCTGCGAAAATGAGCGTACCGCGAAAGCCGTACAAGGGCCTGATAGACTGGCGATGCCATCCACCTGCTGCTGTGAGTCGAAGCCATGCTTCACGTGTTGTTCAGCGTTTATCTGAAGATGCTGGTGCTTTACAGCCCGTTTTTCGTTCTTTCCTGCTTCATCAGCCTGACCCGTGGTCATTCGCGCAAGGAACAGCGCCGTCTGGCCTGGAAAGTGGCGCTGGCAACGCTGGTGTCCAGTGTGCTGCTGTATCTGTTCGGCAGGTTCATTTTCGATATTTTCGGGATCACTGTGGATGCGTTCAGGATCGGCGCCGGCAGCGTGCTGTTCATTTCGGCACTGGGCATGGCGCAGGGCAAGTCTGCGGTCCAGACCGATAACGTCCAGCAGGATGTCACCATCGTCCCGCTGACCATCCCGCTGACCGTAGGCCCCGGTACCATCGGCGCACTGCTGGTCATGGGCGTCAGCCAGCCGCACTGGGACGACAAGCTCACGGCCATCCTGAGTATCGCCCTGGCCAGCCTGACAGTCGGGGTAGTGCTTTATCTCGCCAACCGTATCGAACGGATTCTCGGTGATCAGGGCCTGCAGATTGTCAGTCGCCTGATGGGATTGTTTGTCTGCGCGCTGGCCGCGCAGATCATTTTTACCGGCGTCAGAGGTTATCTGCTGCCCTGACCGGCCTTAGCTAGATAGACGCAGCACGTATCATGCTTAGTGCTTTACCATCCAGGTAACGCGCCACGCTGTCTCGATGGGCCGCATAGATATTTCTGTCAAAGGTGTAACTGCCGCCCTTGAAGTGGAACAGCAGCCTTCGCGTACCCGGGGCGTAGTCGTCGACACTCAGATGCAGACTGCACAGCAACAGAAGAGTCCGGTTCGGCTCATACTTTTCACAGGGTACAACCTGAAAACTGCCTAGACGGCCTTGATCGAAACCGTTTTGAAAATAAAACTCTGCCGCCTTATTCACACCCATCGCACTAAAGGCACGTTGCATCATGCCGCCAAGACGCTCGCGATCCGCAGAGTTGCTGACTTTGAAGGTTGCCTGCAACAAATCGTCAACATTGCTCACAACCAGCGAGTCCCCCAGAATCACTCCTTTTTGCTGCATGCCCCGCGCCTTGAGCCGGCTGCGGTAGTAATGCATCCAACTGCTCCACTGCGTCTTGAAATCGAACTGTTTGCCGGCGAACAATTGCGCATCCAGCAGCACGTCCTGAAGGTCGGTGCGTTCTTCGCTCGATAACCCCGGAAGAAACGCCACCATACTGGGGATATTGCCCAGATAAGCGGCGTTATCTGTGTCTGTACTCATTTTTGTTGCTCCTTCCATGGGCACCTGATCACTCGTTACAAACCGATGATTTCGGCTGTAGCGCGATCAGACAGGGTGTCCTGAACCGTCTGGCGAAACGGTTCAAAGCGCTGGCGATTGAAGCGGAACGCCGTACCGACGGTGTGCACCTGCATTTCCCCTCCCAGTATTTGCCAGAAGTGAGCGCGGGCCTGAGTGCCAGGGTTTTCATCTGCATACTGCACAGCATGATCGTTGCCTCATCTTCGCTTTGCATCGCACAGGGGATGATCTGAAAGCTTTCAAAGCGACCCGAAACAAACCAGTTATTGAAAAAGGCCTGCGCATGTTCGCTGGCCAGAAGGCTGTCGAGAGAGTGCAGGTACAACCGGCGAAGCTCAACGGAGTTGCTGACCACTGGAAGCCGCAGCTTGCCGATATCCCTGAAACGGTGGATCTTTAACCGTGCCTCTTCAATCCGTGACTCAGGCCGCCCCCCCGTGCTAGAAATTGTTCGCTGATAGACATCCAGCCACGAACGCCAGGCCTGGCCCGGGGAATGGAGATCATCTGCAACAAGCCGGGCGTATTGCAGACAGTCCAGAATGTCCTGTCGCAAAGCTGGGGGAACGTTATGGGTGAAGGACATAAGATTATCGCCAGACAACATACTTTCATCACGCTCAGACATCGGAAACCTCTTCCAATGTGTCGATCAGACCGGCACGTCTGGTTGCCAACGCCGAGCTGATCTTGTCGCGAGAATGTAGATACACAAGATCCATCAGCTGCAGGGAGTAGACCGTCAGGCTGATGTTGCCAACCATATTTGCAGGCTCAAGAACGTCGAACAGAAAGCCGTCGCTCAGCGGCTGGCGGGTGACAAAATGCAACTGTACCAGCGTCAGGTTATGCTGCTCGTCGACAAAACCCGTTTGCACAGCCACGACGGTCTGCGCGCGTCCGGCCTGATCCTCTTCATGCTCAAGCGCCTGGCTGGCCAGCAATCGAATCGCCGGTTTTCCGTAAGGCTGTGCGCAAGCCTTGCGCAACGTTTGCTCTGCGTGGTCAAGCGCCGCGGGTGTGACCGACACGGCAAGCGCTCGACGGATAACGCTCCATATTGTCTCGGCAGCGTCTGCCTTCAACGGCTCACTGACATGCTCTTTGGCTTTCAGCATCCAGCCAAAACTCATGGCCGCAGCCAGCCAGGTTTCATTCCATTTATCGAGGCTGGTAAATTTCGGGTGTTTCTTCGATGCGGCCAACTGCACATACAGCATCGAGTCCATGACATCGCTGTGAGCGGTCGCATGACCCTGCTCAGGAAAAAACAGCAGACAACCCGCGTTGACCACCCCGGCATTCAGTTTCTGCTTCATGGGGAAATTCCTTTTATCCCGGCAGCGGAGACGACACGCGTCTCCGCTAACAATCCGTTCAGATCTCGAACGCGTCGATTGCACTCTTGGCGCTGTCGCCCAGTCTTTGCTGAATCAATTCGCGATGGCGTGCATACAGGCCGGTGTTGAGCACCAGATTGTTCTCGCCCTTCCAGGTTTCGACGTTGGTGTCCTGCCATTCCCAGAACAGAACATTGGTGACTTCGCTGTCGGTCTGAAAGGTGACTGCGCCCATGGCCAGATTGACGGTGCCGTCTTCCGACTCGATGCAGGAGGCGATGCGAAAACTTCCGCCACGGTGCGCTTTGGTCTGGCTCTCGAACAGGCGCAGCGGCTCTTTTTTGGCACTTAGAGCGGCAACGGCATCAGCCGCGACCTTGAGCATCAACAGCGAGGCGGGGCCTGGTAATGCCGCAGCGGCGATGGCCGAACCGAGAATCTCGAGACCGACTTCGTCCATGGTGAAACGTTGCTGGGCAGCGCTGTACCGCGAGTAGTTCCAGTGGGTGGACAGCCAGCCAATCCTGGAGAGCACTTCATTGAATTTGTCGTACCACTGATCGCCCTCGGTTTCGGCGTTGAACGCCTTGTTGGCGACCAGGGTAGCGAACAGAAAGGAGTCCATGACGTCGTCCTTGCTCAGTCGCGACACGCCCTCGGCAAAGGCGATCAGACCGCCTGCCACTACGGCGGCCAAAAAAAAAAAAAAAAA
>NZ_ATDK01000227.1 GCF_000444135.1 Pseudomonas avellanae BPIC 631 | reverse complement strand
CCAACTAACGGAAAATTCAAATCTTATCAATAGCTTAGCTTGCAGGTTATGGGTAACTTATTTCGAAAACAGTACAATAGAATACGCAGAACAAGACCTTCGGGTCTTTCTGTGTTTTTGAGCTTCTCGGCAGCGTAAGCCGCATCCGGATCAGGTTGTTGTGTTTATGTCGATTGCTTCGCGCCTGATGGTCATCTGTGTTGCCGCGTTGCTGGGCGCTTGTGCCAGCGCGCCGCCACCGCCTAAAGCACCCCGGATCGTTCAGCGTCCGGTGGTCACCGCACCCCCTCAGGTTCTTTCTCCGGCTGCCGAAGACGTGCTGTTTCGTGCGTTGGGCCTGGTCGGCACGCCCTATCGCTGGGGCGGCAACACGCCAGACTCCGGTTTCGATTGCAGCGGTCTTATAGGTTATGTCTATCGTGACGCGGCGGGCATTTCCCTGCCACGCTCCACCCGCGAGATGATCGTGATGGGCGTGCCGAATATTCGTCGCGAGCAATTGCAGTCAGGGGACCTGGTATTTTTCGCCACCTCGGGCGGCTCGCAAGTATCCCATGCGGGGATCTACGTCGGCGAAGGCCGCTTCGTGCATGCCCCTGCCACCGGCGGCACCGTCAAACTCGACAGCCTCGACAAGCCTTACTGGCAAAAAGCCTACCTCAACGCCAAGCGCGTGATTCAGCCAGCAAGCCTGGCGCAGATTCGACCGTAGTCTGGTCAAAACTTATCGTGCGACGCTCTGCGTCGCATGCCTTTCAGGACGCTCTGCGTCCTCTTGCGACGCGGAGCGTCGAGAGCTGCATTCCCACGCTGGAGCGTAGAGAACGATCATCTCAACTATCGTGCGGCGCTCCGCGTCAAACCTCTACACTCGGCGTTATTGAGCCGCCTTGGCCGACGTCACGCGCCAGATCTTGTTGCCGACATCATCCGCCACCAGCAAACCGCCGCGCTGATCGTTGACCACGCCGACCGGGCGGCCCATGGCTTTTTCGTCTTTGTTGAAAAAGCCGGTCAGCACGTCAACCGGTGCGCCTTTGGGCTTGCCGCCGCTGAAGGGCACAAACACCACTTTATAGCCGCTGTGCGGTTTGCGGTTCCACGAGCCGTGCTGGCCGATGAACAGGCCTTCGTTGAACGGTGCAGCAAGGGTCTTGCCGTCAGCGAACACCAGGCCCAGTGACGCGGTGTGCGGGCCCACTGCGTAGTCCGGGGCGATGGCCTTGGCGACCAGTGCCGGGTTCTGCGGTTTGACGCGTTCGTCGACGTGCTGGCCGTAGTAGCTGTATGGCCAGCCATAAAAAGCGCCGTCCTGCACCGAGGTCACGTAGTCAGGCACCAGGTCGCTGCCGATCTCGTCACGCTCATTCACTGCCGTCCACAGCTTGCCGGTTTTCGGCTCCCAATCCATCCCGTTCGGGTTGCGCAGGCCGGACGCAAAGATGCGGTGCTTGCCAGTCGCGGCGTCCACTTCCCAGATCGCTGCGCGGCCTTCTTCCTTGTCCATGCCGTTTTCAGCCACGTTGCTGTTGGAGCCGACCGTCACGTAAAGCTTGCTGCCGTCCTTGCTGGCAATGACGTTCTTGGTCCAATGGTGGTTGAGCGTGCCGCCCGGCAGGTCAACCACTTTGGTTGGCTGCGCGCTGATCGAGGTCTGGCCCGCTTCATACGGAAAGCTGATCAGGCGGTCGGTATCGGCCACATAGAGTTTATTGCCCACCAGCGTCATGCCGAATGGCGAATTAAGGTTCTGCAGGAAAACGGTGCGGGTTTCTGCGACGCCATCTTTATCGACATCACGCAGCAAGGTGATGCGGTTGGCGCTCGGTACGCCAGCGCCAGCGCGGCCCATGACTTTTTCCATGACCCAGCCGCGAACACCTTTGGAGTCATCCGGTTTGGCGGGCGAGTTAGTTTCTGCCACCAGTACGTCACCGTTGGGCAGCACATACAGCCAGCGCGGGTGATCCAGCCCTTCAGCGAAGGCAGCCACCTGAGTGCCGGGTGCGGCCACCGGTTTGGCGCCTTTTTCCCAGCCGATGGCAGGCGCGATATTGACGGTCGGGATCAGCGTCTTGTTCGGCTCCGGCAGCTTGGGCGAGGGGCCTGTTCCATCCGAGACTTGCAGGGTCGAAGACTCGCCGCAGGCAGCGAGGCCGCCGGCAACCAGAAGCAGCACTGCATAGTGGGGTCTGAGTGTGAACATGATTAATCTCCATAAACAAAGGCGTGGTCCAGTAACTGATAGAGGCCCTGCAAACCGTCGAGGTTCAATCGTGTTCCCGGGTTGCGCTGTCGATTGACGCTCCCGGTCCAACCCTCTACCCTTCGCGGCTTGTTTCAGGTGCTCTGCAATCCTCGATTGGCAGGGTGAAACAGGGAAGCCGGTGTGGATCGATCGATCCGATCCCGGCGCTGCCCCCGCAACGGTAAATGAGTCAAGGCTGTGCATCGTGCCACTGTGTTTCGACACGGGAAGGCGCGCAGCCGGGGTAACCCGCTCATGAGCCCGGAGACCGGCCTGAACCACTCAATGGCATCACGGAGGGTGATGCTCTGTGCAGGGCGTCGCCGTGCTGTCCAGTGCTGTCCTTCCGTCTGCTTTCGCCTGCCCCGAGCGGAGAGCCAAGATGAACGAATCCCCCGAACGCGACGAACGCCATCTGGCGCGCATGCAGCGCAAAAAAGCCGTGATGGACGAGCGCATTGCCAACTCGCCCAATGAATGCGGCCTGCTGCTGGTACTGACCGGCAATGGCAAGGGCAAGAGCAGTTCCGCCTTCGGCATGCTCGCCCGGGCCATGGGCCACGACATGCAGTGCGGTGTGGTGCAGTTCATCAAGGGCCGCAACAGCACTGGCGAAGAAATGTTCTTCCGACGCTTTCCTGAACAAGTGCGTTATCACGTGATGGGCGAGGGCTTCACCTGGGAGACTCAGGACCGCCAGCGCGACATCGCCGCCGCCGAAGCGGCCTGGGCCGTGTCGCAGGAAATGCTCCGCGACCCAACCATTGGCCTGGTCGTGCTCGACGAACTGAACATCGCCCTCAAGCACGGTTACCTCGACCTTGAACAGGTGCTGACTGACTTGCAGGCGCGCCCGCCGATGCAGCACGTGCTGGTGACTGGCCGTGGTGCCAAACCCGAATTGATCGACCTGGCCGACACGGTTTCCGACATCGGTGTGGTCAAGCATGCGTTCCAGTCCGGTATCCGTGCGCAAAAAGGTATCGAGCTGTGAGCCATTCGTCATGAGAACTGCGTCAATGAGAGCATTCCAATGAGAGCCCCGCGCCACTGCCCGGCGGTATTGATCGCCGCGCCTGCCTCCGGGCAAGGCAAAACCACGGTGACCGCTGCACTGGCACGTCTGCACCGCAATCAGGGCCGCAAGGTCCGGGTGTTCAAGTGCGGGCCGGACTTTCTTGACCCGATGATCCTCGAGCGGGCCAGCGGCGCGCCGGTCTATCAACTGGACATGTGGATGGTGGGTGCCGATGAAAGCCGCCGGCTGTTGTGGGAAGCCGCCGATGAAGCGGACCTGATCCTCATCGAAGGCGTCATGGGGCTGTTCGACGGCACGCCATCCAGCGCTGATCTGGCGCGTCACTTCGGCGTGCCGGTGCTGGGCGTGATCGACGGCACCGCGATGGCGCAGACCTTCGGCGCGTTGGCGCTGGGGCTGGCGCGCTATCAGCCAGACCTGCCGTTTGCCGGGGTATTGGCCAACCGCGTCGGCACAGTGCGCCACGCGCAGTTGCTGGAAAACAGCCTGACCGAAGGCCTGCGTTGGTACGGCGCCTTGTCGCGTGAAGTCGGTTTCGAGTTGCCTAGCCGTCATCTGGGCTTGGTGCAGGCCAGTGAACTCAACGACCTGGACCTGCGTCTGGACATGGCCGCCGCCGCGCTTGCCAGCACCTGCGAAGTGGCGTTGCCGCCTGCGGTGACGTTCACCGCGCCCGATCCGGTCGAGGTCGAGCCGTTGCTCAGTGGTGTGCGCATTGCTATTGCCCGCGACGAGGCCTTTGCCTTCCTGTATGGCGCGAGCCTGGACCTGCTGCGCAACATGGGCGCAGAGCTGAGTTTCTTCTCGCCGATCCATGACAGCCAGCTCCCCGACGCCGACAGCCTGTACCTGCCGGGCGGCTACCCGGAGCTGCATCACCTTGCGCTGGCGGCCAACACCTCGATGCAGGCCGCGATCAGGGCTCACCACAACGCTGGCAAACCGATGCTCGCCGAATGCGGCGGCATGCTTTACCTGCTTGATGCCTTGACCGACGTGGAAGGCGTGCGCGCCGAACTGGTCGGGCTGCTCGCCGGTGAAGCGGTCATGCAGAAGCGTCTGGCGGCGCTGGCCCTGCAAGCGGTCGAGCTGCCCGAAGGCACGCTGCACGGTCACACTTATCACCATTCGCTGACCAGCACCGAGTTGCAGCCGATTGCCCGTGGCGTCAGCCCCAATGGCGGGCGGGGGGCTGAGGCGGTCTATCGCATCGGGCGTTTGACCGCCTCCTACGTGCACTTCTATTTTCCGTCCTGCCCGCAGGCGATTGCGGCGTTGTTCAAGCCATGACCGAACACGCCTTCAGCGCTGAAGAACGGGCTGCCGTGTACCGCGCCATCGCCGAGCGCCGTGACATGCGCCATTTCAGCGGCGGAACGGTTGCGCCCGAGCTACTGGCGCGCTTGCTGGAAGCAGCGCATCAAGCGCCCAGTGTCGGCTTGATGCAGCCGTGGCGTTTCATCCGCATCAGTGACCCGGCATTGCGCAGCAAGATGCAGGCGCAGGTGGAAGAAGAGCGCATCCGCACCGCCGAGGCGTTGGGCGAGCGCACTGACGCGTTCATGAAGCTCAAGGTCGAAGGCATCAATGACTGTGCAGAAGTGCTGGTCGCGGCGCTGATGGAAGGCCGTGAGCAGCATATCTTTGGCCGTCGCACCTTGCCGGAAATGGACATGGCCTCGTTGTCCTGCGCCATCCAGAACCTCTGGCTGGCCTCGCGTGCCGAAGGGCTGGGCATGGGCTGGGTGTCGCTGTTCGACCCGGGCGCGCTGGCCGGGTTGCTGAACATGCCCGAGGGCGCCAAGCCGCTGGCGATCATCTGCCTGGGGCCGGTGAGCGCATTTTATCCTGCACCGATGCTGGTCATGGAAGGCTGGGCGCAGGCGCGTCCGCTGCATGAACTGCTGTATGAGAATCAATGGGGAGTGAGTCAATGAGTGTGGCGCTGTTGAGCGTCGCCGGTGTGGCGCTGGATGCGTTGCTCGGTGAGCCGAAACGCTGGCATCCACTGGTGGCGTTCGGAGGCTTTGCCAACCGGGTCGAGCAACGTTTCAACAGCGGCGGGCGTGGCTGGCGCAGTCATGGCGTCACTGCCTGGGTGATCAGCGTCGTACCGTTGACGCTGCTGGCCACGCTGTTGAGCTGGTTGCCTTACATCGGCTGGCTGTTCGAGATTCTGGCGCTGTACTGCGCGCTGGGCATGCGCAGCCTGGGTGAGCACGTGCAGCCGGTGGCGCAGGCGTTGCGCGCCGATGATCTGGACGAGGCGCGGCAGCGGGTCGGTTATCTGGTCAGTCGCCAGACCAGCGAGCTGGACGCCACCGAGGTTGCCCGCGCCGCCACCGAGTCGGTGCTGGAGAACGGCAGCGATGCGGTGTTCGCCGCCTTGTTCTGGTTTGTCGTAGCCGGTGCGCCCGGCGTGGTGCTGTACCGGCTGAGCAACACGCTGGACGCCATGTGGGGCTATCGTAACGAGCGTTTCGAGCGTTTTGGCTGGGCAGCGGCGAAAATCGACGACCTGCTCAACTATATTCCTGCACGCCTGGTGGCGCTGACCTACGCCTTATTGGGCAAAACCCGACTGGCGTTGCGCTGCTGGCGCACTCAAGGGCCAACCTGGGACAGCCCCAACGCAGGCCCGGTGATGGCCGCTGGCGCAGGCGCGCTCGGCGTCGAACTGGGCGGCGCGGCCATTTATCACGGCGAACTGCATGAACGTCCGCAACTGGGCGAGGGTGCTGCCGCCGATGCAGACTCGATCGATCGCGGCTGGCAACTGGTGCAGCGCGGCGTCTGGTTGTGGCTGCTGGTCATCTGCGTGACGGCAGAATTCTATGCTTGAGCACGGCGGGCGGCTGCGCGCGGCGGCGCAGCATTACGGTATCGATCAGGCCGACTGGCTGGACCTGTCCACCGGCATCGCGCCCTGGCCGTGGCCATTCCCCGACATTCCGATGCGCGCCTGGGCGCGGCTGCCCGAGACCGACGACGGTCTGGAAGCGGCGGCCTGTGCTTATTACGGTGTGCCTCAGTTGTTACCGGTGTCCGGTTCGCAAGCCGCGATTCAGGCGCTGCCACGGGTGCGCAGCGGCGGGCGGGTCGGCGTGTTGTCGCCGTGCTATGCCGAGCACGCGCATGCCTGGCGCAAAAGCGGTTATGTCGTGCGTGAGGTAGGCGAGCAGGAGGTCGAGTATTTTCTCGACAGCCTCGACGTACTGGTGGTGGTCAACCCCAACAACCCGACCGGCCTGCACCTGAGCACCGAGCGCCTGCTGGAATGGCATGCGCGACTGGCCGAGCGCGGTGGCTGGCTGGTGGTGGATGAAGCGTTCATGGACAACACGCCGGGCCTGAGCCTGGCGGCCGAGACCTGGCGCATCGGGCTGATTGTGCTGCGTTCGTTCGGCAAGTTTTTCGGCCTGGCCGGGGTTCGGCTGGGTTTCGTGCTGGCTGAGCCGGTCTTGCTGAAAATGCTCGCGCAGGAGATCGGCCCGTGGTCGGTCAGCGGTCCGACCCGGATCATCGGCCAGGCCTGCCTGAGCGATCTGCCTGGGCAGGCCCTGCAGCGCGCGCGCAGTGATCAGGCCCGGGACCGGCTGGTGGCATTGCTTGATCACTATGGCCTGACGCCGGATGGCGGCTGCGCGCTGTTTCAATGGTTGGTGACTGCCGAAGCGCAGTCGCTTTACGCGTTCTGTGCACAACGCGGCGTCCTGTTGCGCCTGTTCGTGGGTGACACGCCCGAGTCCGGCAGCCTGCGTTTCGGCCTGCCCCGCGACGAGGCTGACTGGCAGCGTCTGCACAACGTTCTGCTCGAATACCGCAAGGAATACCCATGACCACGCTGATGGTACAAGGCACCACCTCCGACGCCGGTAAAAGTACCTTGGTGACGGCATTGTGCCGCTGGCTGACCCGCCAGGGCGTAAAAGTCGTGCCGTTCAAGCCGCAGAACATGGCGCTCAACAGCGCGGTGACGGCGGACGGCGGCGAGATCGGTCGGGCGCAGGCCGTGCAGGCGCAGGCGTGCTTCCTGGCGCCGCACACCGACATGAACCCGGTGCTGCTCAAGCCCAACAGCGACACCGGCGCGCAGGTCATTATTCATGGCCGCGCCGTCACCACCATGAACGCGGTGGCCTACCACGGCTATAAAGAGATCGCCATGCAGGCGGTGCTGGAGTCGCATCGTCGGTTGAGCGAAAGCTACCCGGTGATCATGGTCGAAGGCGCGGGGTCGCCTGCTGAAATCAACCTGCGCGCCAATGACATCGCCAACATGGGCTTTGCCGAGGCGGTGGACTGCCCGGTGTTGCTGATTGCCGACATCAATCGTGGCGGCGTGTTTGCTCATCTGGTCGGCACGCTGGAGCTGCTGTCGCCCAGTGAACAGGCACGCGTCAAAGGCTTCATCATCAACCGTTTTCGCGGCGACATCGCCTTGCTGCAACCGGGGCTTGACTGGCTTGAAGCGCGCACCGGCAAACCGGTGGTCGGCGTGCTGCCCTATGTGATGGACCTGCACCTGGAGGCCGAAGACGGCCTTGATCAGCGCCAGACCGATAAGGTCGAGCAGGTGCTGAATGTGGTCGTGCCGGTGCTGCCGCGCATCAGTAATCACACTGATTTCGACCCGCTGCGCCTGCACCCGCAGGTCAACCTGCAATTCATCGGCCCAGGCCAGAGCATTCCGCCTGCCGACCTGATTATCCTGCCCGGCTCGAAAAGCGTGCGCAGCGACCTGAACTACCTGCGCGCCAACGGCTGGGACACGGCCATCGACCGGCACTTGCGCTACGGCGGCAAGCTGGTGGGCATCTGCGGCGGTTTGCAAATGCTCGGCGAGCACCTGCACGACCCGCTGGGGCTGGAAGGCGCGGCGGGTTCCAGTGCCGGTCTGGGCCTGTTGGCGATGAGCACGGTGCTGGAAACCGAAAAACAATTACGCAACGTCCGCGGACACCTGACGCTGGAAGATGCAGAAGTCAGCGGCTATGAAATTCATGCCGGCGTGACCACGGGCGCTGCGCTGGAGCAGGCTGCTGTTCAACTGGACGATGGCCGTTGCGACGGCGCGCAGAGTGCCGACGGACAGATTCTCGGCACTTACCTGCATGGCCTGTTCGAGTCGCCCGCCGCTTGCAGCGCCTTATTACGCTGGGCGGGGCTGGAGAACGTCCAGTCAGTGGATTATCACGCATTGCGCGAGCGCGACATCGAGCGGCTGGCGGACCTGGTGGAAAAGCACCTGGACGGCACGTTGCTCCGTGAACTGTGCGGCCTGGAGGCGAGCTGAATGCTGCAACTGATACTGGGTGGCGCGCGGTCTGGCAAGAGTCGGCTGGCGGAGAAGCTGGCGGCGGACTCGGCACTGAGTGTGATCTATATCGCCACCAGCCAGCCCCTTGATGGCGAGATGAATCAGCGTGTTGCCAGCCATCGCGCCCGTCGCCCCGATCATTGGGGGCTGGTCGAAGAACCTGTCGAACTGGCGCGGGTGCTGCGCGAAAACGCTGCGCCCGACCGCTGCCTGCTGGTCGATTGCCTGACCCTGTGGCTGACCAATCTGCTGATGCTCGACAACCCCGAGCGTCTGATTCAGGAGCGTGAAGCGCTGCTCGACTGCCTGGCGCAATTGCCGGGTGAAATCATTTTTGTCAGCAACGAAACCGGGCTTGGTGTTGTGCCGCTCGGTGAGCTGACGCGCCGCTACGTCGACGAAGCCGGCCTGTTGCATCAGGCGCTGGCCGAGCGTTGCCAGCGTGTCGTATTAACCGTTGCTGGTCTGCCCCTGACATTAAAAGGAACCGCGCTATGAGTAATTCCTGGTGGCTCAAGCCTGCACAGGCCATTGACGTACCGATGCGCGAAGCGGCACTGGCGCGTCAGCAGCAACTGACCAAGCCCGCCGGTTCGCTGGCACAACTGGAGCGGTTGGCGGTGCAGCTTGCCGGGCTGCAAGGGCGCGAGCGTCCGGCTGCCGACAAACTGTGGATCGCAATCTTTGCCGGCGACCATGGCGTGGTCGCGGAAGGTGTGTCGGCTTACCCACAGGAAGTCACCGGGCAGATGCTGCATAACTTCGTCAACGGCGGCGCAGCCATCAGCGTGCTGGCGCGGCAGCTTTCGGCGCAACTGGACGTGGTGGATCTGGGCACAGTGTCGCCGATGGATTTGCCCGGTGTACGCCATTTGCGTATTGGCGCTGGCACGGCCAACTTTGTCAACGGGCCAGCCATGACGGTCGAGCAGGGCCTTGCTGCCTTGCAGGCCGGGCGTGACAGCGTGTTGCGCGCCAAGGCGGTCGGCACCGAGCTGTTCATCGGCGGTGAAATGGGCATTGGTAACACCGCTGCGGCCAGCGCTGTGGCCTGCTCGGTGCTGGAATGTGCCGCGCCGTTGCTGGTCGGCCCCGGCACCGGGCTGAACGCCGAAGGCATTGTGCACAAGACCCGAGTCATCGAGCGCGCCCTGGCGTTGCATGCCGAACAGGCGGGCGACCCGTTGCAGAGCCTGTTCTGCCTGGGCGGTTTCGAGATCGCTGCATTGACCGGCGCTTATCTGGCCTGCGCGCAGGAAGGCATCGTGGCAATGGTCGATGGCTTCATCTGCAGCGTGGCCGCACTGGTGGCGGTGCGCTTGAACCCATCCTGCCGCGACTGGTTGCTGTTTGGTCATCGCGGTGCCGAGCCTGGGCATCGGCACTTGCTGGAAACCCTGCAGGCCAAACCGCTGCTTGACCTGGGTCTGCGCCTGGGCGAGGGCAGCGGTGCGGCACTGGCCGTGCCGCTGGTGCGGCTGGCCTGCGAGCTGCACAACGGCATGGCGACGTTTGCCGAAGCCGCCGTGGCAGATCGCCCGGCATGAGCTTGCGTCTGGACCTGCTGCGCCACGGTGAAACCGAACTGGGCGGCGGCCTGCGCGGCAGCCTGGATGATGCGCTGACGGACCTGGGCTGGCAGCAGATGCGTTCGGCTGTCATTGACGGCGGCCCCTGGGACCGGATTGTCAGCTCGCCGTTGCAGCGCTGCGCACGGTTTTCCGAAGAACTGGCGCAACGCCTGTCATTGCCCTTGCAACTGGAGCCGGGTTTGCAAGAGCTGCATTTCGGTGACTGGGAAGGCCACAGCCCTGCGCAACTGATGGACACCGATGCAGAAGGTCTGGGGTTGTTCTGGGCTGACCCGTATACGTTCACGCCGCCCAATGGCGAGCCGGTGATCGATTTTTCAGCGCGGGTTTTGGATGCCGTACAGCGATTGCATCAGACGTATGACGGTGAACGCGTTCTGGTGGTCAGTCACGGTGGCGTCATGCGCCTGTTGCTGGCTCAGGCGCGCGGCTTGCCGCGTGAGCAGTTGTTGCAGGTGGTGGTCGGCCACGGCGAGCTGCTGTCGGTTCAGGTCGCCGCTGGCGGTCTGCTCACGGAGGTCTGACACACATGTTGCCCTTCTGGATCGCCCTGCAATTTCTTGGCAGCCTGCCCATCCGTCTGCCCGGCATGCCGCGCCCCGAAGAGCTGGGCCGCTCGCTGTTGTTCTATCCGCTGGTGGGCGTGGTGTTTGGCACGTTGTTGCTGGGTTTCAACGCACTGCTCAGCGGAGCGCCGCTGATGCTGCATGCCGCGCTGCTGCTCAGTGCCTGGGTGCTGCTCAGCGGTGGTTTGCACCTGGACGGCCTGGCCGACAGTGCCGATGCCTGGCTGGGCGGCTTCGGTGATCGCGAACGCACACTGAACATCATGAAAGACCCACGCAGCGGGCCTATTGCCGTGGTCACGCTGGTAATGGTGTTGCTGCTCAAGTTTGCCGCCATTGTTGCGCTGATCGAAAGCCACAACAGCATCGGGTTACTGCTGGCACCGCTGATCGGGCGCAGCGCAATGCTCGCCTTGTTTCTCGGCACGCCCTATGTGCGTTCCGGCGGGTTGGGGCAGGCGCTAGCCGATCATCTGCCACGCAGCCTCGGGCGCAAGGTTTTGCTGGTCAGTTCGGTCGCGTGTGTGGTGCTGGCCGGTGGGTCTGGAATAGCGGCGCTGCTGGTCTGCGCGGTGTGTTTCTACGGTTTGCGACAGATGATGATGCGCCGTCTGGGCGGCAGTACGGGCGACACGGCCGGGGCGTTGCTCGAGTTGTTGGAGTTGGCAGTAGTACTGACCCTGGCATTGCTTTAACAGCCTTGCCAATGCGTTGTTGACAGTTTTTACCGGCAGCGCGTAGCTTCGCGGCTCTTATGTAAAACCATGTAACACAACGTGCAGGGAGCTCACCATGACATCGATCTGGCGTACCAGCGGCTGGATTCTGCTGGGCAGTGCGTTGATCCTGGCGTTATCGCTGGGCACACGGCACGGCTTCGGGCTGTTTCTGGCGCCCATGAGCGCGGATTTCGGCTGGGGGCGTGAGGTCTTTGCGTTTGCCATCGCCTTGCAAAACCTGATGTGGGGTCTGGCGCAGCCATTTGCCGGTGCGCTGGCGGACCGCTTTGGCGCGGCAAAAGTCGTCTTCGTCGGCGGCATCCTTTATGCCGTGGGGCTGTTGTGCATGAGCATGGCTGATTCGCCCCTCAGCCTTTCATTGAGTGCCGGGTTGTTGATCGGCATTGGCCTGTCCGGCACCTCGTTCTCGGTCATCCTCGGTGTGGTAGGGCGTGCGCTGCCTGCCGAGAAACGCAGCATGGGCATGGGCATTGCCAGCGCGGCGGGCTCGTTCGGTCAGTTCGCCATGCTGCCTGGCACCCTGGGGCTGATCAGTTGGCTGGGCTGGTCCGGCGCCTTGTTGGTGCTGGGGGTGATGGTTGCGTTGATTCTGCCACTGGTGGGCATGCTCAAGGACACGCCGAGTGTTTCTACCGGCGTCGAACTGACCCTCGGCGAGGCACTGCGTGAAGCCTGCTCGCATACGGGTTTCTGGCTGCTGGCGTTGGGCTTTTTTGTCTGCGGCTTTCAGGTGGTGTTCATTGGTGTGCATCTGCCCGCCTATCTGGTGGACCAGCACTTGCCCGCCAAGGTCGGCACCACGGTGCTGGCGTTGATCGGGCTGTTCAATATCTTCGGCACTTACACCGCAGGCTGGCTAGGCGGGCGCATGTCCAAACCTCGGCTGTTGACTGCGCTTTACCTGCTGCGTGCGGTGGTGATCGTGTTGTTTATCTCGATCCCGCTCAGTCAGACCACGGCCTATCTGTTCGGCGTAGCGATGGGGCTGCTGTGGCTGTCCACCGTACCTTTGACCAACGGCACGGTGGCGACGCTGTTCGGCGTGCGCAACCTGTCGATGCTGGGCGGCATCGTTTTCCTGTTTCACCAACTGGGCGCGTTTCTGGGTGGCTGGCTGGGCGGTCTGGTCTACGACCGTACCGGCAGCTACGACCTGATCTGGCAGGTATCAGTGCTGCTG
The DNA here is from genome assembly GCF_000444135.1 of Pseudomonas avellanae BPIC 631. Lineage (GTDB taxonomy): Bacteria > Pseudomonadota > Gammaproteobacteria > Pseudomonadales > Pseudomonadaceae > Aquipseudomonas > Aquipseudomonas avellanae. The sequence continues at coordinate 1,433 of NZ_ATDK01000227.1, read as the reverse complement.
AGCCTGCTGGCGGCTGCGTTGAACTGGCCAGTGCGCGAACGCCCGGTGGCCAGATTGCAGGCGCAGGGCGGTCTGGCATGAGCGGGCGCTGGCCATTGCTGTCTGCCGTGCTGACCGGCGTGGCGCTGCTGGGGCTGGTCTGGTGGGCCTGGCAACAGGTCGGGCTGGCCGCATTGCAACTGGGCCTTGGCGCTTGCTAGGCAGACGGCGTTGCTTGGGGTAGCGTGTCGGCAGACAACAATACTCTTCAGGGACGCCATGATGAAAATTCGCTTTGTTTCGATCCCTCTTCTGCTGCTGGCGATGAGCGGCGCAGCAATGGCCGCCGACTGCCCGCCGTTGTTGCAAGGGGAACTGCCCAAGCTGCGCGCCAAGGAAAACATCGACCTGTGCAAACGCTTCGCCGGCAAGCCGCTGGTGGTGGTCAACACCGCCAGCTTCTGCGGCTTTGCCCCGCAGTTCAAAGGGCTTGAAGAACTGAGCCAGCGCTACAAAGGGCAGGGCCTCGAAGTGCTTGGCGTGCCGTCCAACGACTTCAAACAAGAGGCCAAGGACGGCGAGGAGACCGCCAAAGTCTGCTACGTCAACTACGGCGTGACCTTCACCATGACCGAGCCACAAGCCGTGCGTGGTGACGATGCGACCCACCTGTTCAAAGTACTGGCCGAACAAAGCAGCGCACCACGCTGGAACTTCTACAAATACGTGGTCGACCGCCAAGGCAAGGTTGTCGCCAACTTCTCCAGCATGACCAAACCGGATGATCCAGAGCTGATTGCGGCTATTGAAAAGGCGATTGCGTCGAAGCCGTAGTGGGTGTTGAGGGTATGAACACGGTGGCATGTCATGCCCGTAATCGCCGCCCATAAACGAAAGCGCTTTTTTACCGCGATGGCACAGGCGACGCAGTGACGCGCAGCGCCACGCAGAGGACGCAGAGCGTCCAGAACGGCATGCGACGCGGAGCGTCGCACGATAGTTGAAAGAAAGTGCTTTTTTATCGCGGTGGCACTGACGACGCAGAGTGCGACGTAAGTGACGGCTGAGTCTTGTCGCTGATCCGTGGGATGCGAGGCAGGACGCCGAGCAAGCCGTACCGGGGCCAAGGATGGCCCGTTGCAGCGGCCCCCGGATCAGTGACAGGACGAAGTCGGGCCGGAAACGGAGCGGGGACTTTGCCTACTTTGGTCCCTCAAAGTAGGGCGCCGAGAGGCGAAAAGGTGACTTGAGTCGTAAACAAGCATCACTGACATCGCAAAACCGTTGTGTGACGCGAAGCGCCACAAAGAGGACGCAGAGCGTCCAGAACTGCATGCCGAAGCGGAGCATCGTACGATAGTTGAAAGAAAGCGCTTTTTTATCGCGGTGGCACTGACGACGCAGATTGCGACGTAAGTGACGGCTGAGCCCTGACACTGATCCGGGGGATGCGA
>NZ_ATDK01000226.1 GCF_000444135.1 Pseudomonas avellanae BPIC 631 | reverse complement strand
AGCGCAGGTGCTGCCAGCACGCAGGACCAGGCCATCGGAAAAAGCCGAGCCGGTAACACCAGCAAGATTCACCTGGCTGTAGACGCTTGTGGGCTGCCTATTATTTCTACATTTGGCCATTGCACGGTGTCGTTCTGCGTGGACACCTTCAAATGAGTCAAAGCTAAAGTCGGGGGTTCGATACCCCTGCTCTTCATCACTGATCAAGGCGGCAGACAGCCGCTGCTTTGTTGCACCGGAGACAACATGCACATGCCAGGGTTGGGTATTGCAGTTTGAGGGCGCGAATTGTGCGTCACCCAAAACAGTAGAAATCTGGTCAGCGGTCAAAGGCGTACTCAGAAATTGGCGTGTAGCTCGTCGAGCACGCACGACCTGTTCAAACAAAGTCCCCGCTTCCATCTCTTAATCCTCTTGGATCGCACCAGTAGTGCGATTAGCCTCAACGCTAGCTGAGCCTACGAATGTTCAGCGTCCGGAATCATTCGGAATGATCCTTACGGTTGCGGCACGAGAGCGCTCGCTGATCATCGGATCCAGGTATTGGCTACTCTTGTATTTGGCTTGATAGGCTTGGTCGATTCGGTCGTTAAGAGTTCCGGTAATGGCTTCAACCTTCACGTTGCGGGTCATACCGGCAGCGATAATTCGCCCCGCTTTTTCCCGAACTGCGGCCTTATACCAACTTGATTGAGTTCCGCTGTATGCGCGGACGTACAACGCACCATCGACCTCTACGCACCCTATCCAGGTGGGGGTGCCGAACGTCACTCCGTCCTCCCGGAACGGCGAGATTTTCAGGTCATCAGCTTTGATAATTCTCGCCAATTCGTCCATCGCCCATTCAGCAGACGGCGCCTGGGTTTGCGTAGGTGTAGATGAGGGCCTGACGCTTTCATCGGGGGCCGCCGCATGGGCGCCCCATGCACTACAAATAAACAGTGCTGCGGTCAAACCGTGAAACAACCCACTGCGCCACGATGTGTTCATTTTATTACCTACGCCGTACCTATTCGTAATCGATAACACGGCGACCAAGCGCCAAACCGCTCGATTCCATAAACAGGAAAGCAAACAAGGAAAGGGAGTTAGGTCAAGTGACTCGGACTGCGAAAGCGGTGTCCCACAGATCGTTCAATGCGCTTGTTGATTTCCATGGCCATCCGGACACTTCCAGGCAGGCAGCGGCGCCAGATCTCTTTGAACCTTGCTGATTGGCGCCGAGTCAGCCATCACCTGATCGCCGGATGTCGGCCCCCAAGCTATCCTCCTAAGTGAAAATGGCATAATATGCCAACAATCAAAAGTACCTGTTTGCATGGAACTGGAGCTAGTTATGGCGACGCGAAATGTTGTGCTCACCCCTCACCAGGATCAGGTTATCCATGACCTGGTGCAGTCCGGCCGTTATCAGAATGCCAGCGAAGTGATGCGGGAAGGTTTGCGTTTGTTGGAGCAGCGCGTCGCCGAAGACACCGCCAAAATTGAGGCACTGCGTCAGGCGACCTCAATCGGCATCATGGATCTTGAGCACGGGCGCTTTACTCAGGTGAACGAAGGGGATCTGGAGCACTACCTCGAGGGCTTGAGCCGGGAGGCAACCCTCCCCACAGAGAAACACTGAGCATGCCGCAGTATCGGATTTCCAACCCGGCGCGCGCCGACATTGTCGACATCCTCAGGCTCTCCCAGACGCAGTTCGGCGATCAAGCACGCCAGCGCTACCAGGCTCTGATCCTCGCGGCGCTGCAAGCGCTCGCCGACACGCCTCATCGCATTAGCAGCCAAGACCGCGATGAGCTTGCACCGGGCCTTCGCAGCTATCACCTCATCTATTCACGCCAGCAGGCCAAACAAGCCCATGGAACGGTCAAAAGCCCACGCCATATCGTGTTCTATAGTGTGGCAAACGACGGCATGATTGAAGTCGTCAGACTCCTTCATGACGCCATGGAAGTGCAGTTGCACTTGCCGAATGACTGATCAGCGACTTGGCCAACGGTTGAACCGGCCATGAACAGCGAAGGTAAGGCGCCTACCGCTACATCTCAACCCAAGCCTCCCCGCTGCCAGCCGGCTCGGCGGCCAATTGAAGCGCCAGGTTCTGGGCCCGAGAGGCATCTGAGGGCATGTCTTGGATAGTTTGAAAAGGACGCTCCAGCCAAAGCACAACAGCCCCTTCCTCCCAATCCTCACCGACGACCGCCACCCACATAACCGCGATCTAACCGAGCCACATTCTGATCAATACAGCCTTGAACCATACGCAAACTATCTGGAGTAATCGCCCCCGGGCATATGCTCTCGGCAATAGTTGCAAACCGGCTCGCCACATCACAAATGCCGTCAATCATTCGCCCTGCGACGTCTTCAGGCACTTCGGCTTCCTCGGCAAGCCGAAGCATCTGCGTGCGGGAAATCGACAGGGCTTCGCCCATCACATCCATCTGGTGGTACCCACCTGGCCCCTCGCAGAAGGTCACATCGTAAGCAGGCGACAGTTTCCACTGACCGTCTTGCGACATGATGTAGGCAAAGTTCTTGGGATGATCGTCTCTGTTGTTGAACGCCACATTGAAGACAGCACGTTCGAAGGCTACCGCCATCTCTCGCACGTCGTTGGTACACATCTTTGTTGCCCGCAGGAAGTTGACGTAATCCAACACCCCCGGAGACCGGTAATTGGCCCCCGTAAAGGCCGAGAGGCTTTGCATGGGGATGCGTAGCCCATCCCGACGGTCGAATCGCTTGCTGGCAAACGCTGCCAACCCATCAGGCAGCCTGAAATACTGCGTGTCAGGGGTCTCGATGCCGCACATGCGCAGGCATTCGGCGTAGACCATTTCGATAGCGCACACCTCAGCGTGTTCTTCCTTGGCCGGGAACTTCACCAGCCAGGCTTCAAAGCGCGGCGTGACGGCAGTAGTAAACCCGCCAGTTTCGGGATCTCGATAAACGAGCGCTTTAGGCCTCGCACCTTGAGGCGAGCCGCCTACCAGCAGCAATGTTTGTAAGAATTCGTCGCCGTCTCCGTGGAGCACTTCCTGCACTTCGGCGGCGAGCTGTTCCAGCGGTATGTGGACTTTAGACTCCTGACCTTTGGGCGCCACGGGTTCAAACGTCAGGGCACCCATCGCATGGCTGCCGATATAAGCCAGCCGTTCCAGTGAGCCGATGCGCGCAGTGGTGAGCCCGCAGCGTCTGAACATACGGTCCATCAGCAACAGTCCCCAGCCATCCGGCAAGGCGTCGTAAACAGGCCCAGGCAAGTGCAGTTGGTGGTCCGGGAAATCTCGGCGCAACTGTCCTCCTTCCAATGGCAGCGTGTAGGAGGACAGTTCCAGGCCCCTTTGCCTGGCTTCGTTGCTGTACTCGAACACGATCAGCGGGCGACCGGTCAGGGCGGTCGTGGAAACCAGCGTGCCCCATTGCCATCGCTCGCCCCAGCCCTCGTAGAAGACATTCACCTGCTCAAGCATTGCCGGGCTTCCTCTTTATGCGGAGACGATTGGCACTGTTTTCGTAGCGCCGAATATCCTCGATGCTATCCAGCTTTGGCAGAAACAGGCCTTCGAGCTCTTTGGTTCTGCCCAGAGCCATCGCCACCCGGACCAGGTTCTCAAACCCGACATTGCGCCCGGCTTCAAGGTTGGACACGGTGTTGGTGGCGATGCCGGCACGCCCAGCGAGGTCGGCCTGGGTCATGTCCAGCGCCAGACGCTCTGTGCGCAAACGATCGCAGAGCCGCTTGACGACCTCACTCGGCTTGCTGAAGCTTAAATCCAACATAGTGTGTACCCAGCCCGCTTTGCGCCTGTTAATCCCCAAAATTATAGAATTAACCCCACATCCTTTCAAGCTAGGTAATTCCCTTATTTTGTGACTTATAGCCAGAATTATGAGTTTAGTCACAACTTAATAGACTTAATTATCAGTAAGTCCAAGGGAGTGGCCTCGTTGAGCGGAGCTGATATAGCGGCTGTGCGTTCACTCACACCGCCAATTTACCCCTCCTGCCCACCGCCAAAGGCGCTCTAGCTACTGACGTGAAGGTACCCGAACGCCTCAACTCAGACCTCCCGGCTAATGGTCCGTGACATCCTCGCGCGGCTCCACTAAATTACGCCCCCCCGAAACGCCCAGAGCCTTTCGCGCCTCACATCTGAAATGCCTCAAATCTGAATAGTGAAATTCAATGCCTGATTCCCAGATCAACGAAGCCCTGACCTCCTCCAAGCTGGAATACGAAAGTGCCATTGGTCTTTCGCAGCACGTGCCGCAGGCCAAGACCATCAGTGAGATGGTGCTTGATGCGTTCCAGACCGCCAAGGAAAGCGAAGAAATCCGCGAGCTGCGTGCCGCCATTCGCCTGGCGCAGGATGAGCACGATGACGACAAAGCCTATGAATTGATGGGCCAACTGAAGCGCCTCAAGGATGCCGAAGCGGCAGACAGCGCGGCACTGGCCGATCTTGGCGCACAGTTCCCGATCAGCCGGATTCTGTCCAGCTACAAGGACGACCCGGCGTTTCAGGAGTTGGTCTACAGCCTGGCGCTCAAGGTGCTGAACCAGACGCATCAAGCGATCAGCAACCCGTATCCCGCCAAGAGCAAGACGGCGCGCGCCAAGAAGGAAGCCGAGGTCTACACCATCAGCAAGGACGGCCAGAGTGTCAGCCTGCCGTTGCGCACCCCAAGGTCCAACCTCAATGTCGACCGCGAAGCCCTTGAATTCCTCGGTTTCACCTTTGTCGGTGAAGGCGATGCAGCCGAACTGCAAGAAACCAGCTTCGTCGACAATGAAGGCAGCGAACTGCAGGTGACCCGTAAAAACATAGTCACCGCCCTGCAACAGGGCAAGGCCTTCAACGCTTACAGCATTGCCTGATGACCGATCGGCCGGCGACGCGATGACGCCATCGCGGTCGTCTCGCCGACGGCCGTGTGTTGCGCGAAGCGCAGGTCAAGAGGCGTTTCCATCGGTTTACTCTGTAAGCCGGTTGCCTCCTGCAAAGCCATGAACCCGCGCACGCAACGCGATCACCAGACTCAGCACTGACAACACAAGCAAGACCCAGGGGAATACACCCACGCCCCAATGCCCAAGCAACACACCCCCCAACAAACCACCGCCAGCAATTGCGCTGTTCCAGACAACGACGTTCATCGAAAGCGCCACATCAGCGCCCTCGCCTGCCGAATCGGCCAGCGCGGTTTGCAGAAGCGTGGCAGCGCCGCCAAAAGTCAGCCCCCAGATAAACACCCCCACGTAGACAGCCGGTGCAGTGCCTGAGAACACGCCCAGAAAAACCGAAACCGCTGCGAAGGTTGCGAGGCTGGCCAACACGGTCTTGCGCAGATGACGATCAACCAGCCGCCCTGTTACCCAGATGCCCACCAGCGCCGCGATACCAAATGTCAGCAGCACCAGATCAACGTCACTCGCCAACCCGGCGCCTGAAACAAAGGGCGCGACATAGGTATAAAGAATGTTGTGAGCCAGCATCCAGGTGAAGACCACGCCCAGTACCGAGCGTACGCCAGGGGTGAAGAAGACCTGACGCAATGCCATGCGCTTTGACGAGGACTGGCCAGGGTAGTCCGGCACCTTGACCAGCACCCAGACGATCAACAGCAAGGTCATCGCCGACATCAACCCGAATGCCATGCGCCAGCCCATGAACCCGCCCAGCCAGGTGCCCAGAGGCACACCCAGCGACAACGCGATGGGCGTGCCCACCATGCTATCGCCAGTGCGCGGCCTTGCAATTGGGGCACCACCATGCGCCGTGCATAACCCGCGACAAGGCTCCAGGCGAGGCCCGCGGAGACGCCGGTGAAAAACCTCGCGACCAGCGTCAGCCAGTAATCGGACGACAGCGCCGTGACGGAATTGAACACCAGAAAGCCGATGATCGTCAGCAGCAACACCGTTCTGCGGCGCCAACTTTGCGTGGCGATGGTCAGCGGAATGGCGGCCAGCAGTGACCCGAGCGCGTAAACGGTCACCATCTGCCCGGCAAACGACGCCGATACCCCGAGGCCCGTGCCGATCTCGGGCAGCAAACCCGCAGGCAACGTCTCGGTCACGATGCAAATAAACCCGGTCATCGCCAGTGCCAGCAATGCCCCGAGCGGGAGTTTTTCGCCCTGCTCTTTGTTCGTAGCCATTCGACTTCACTCACTAATATACTGATCGGTATAAATATAGGGAGGCGTAACCCGGTAGTCAATGACTTATGTATCGATTAGTATTTAAGTGATTACCCGTATTCAAGTTCCTGAAGGAGATCCGACATGGCACAAATGGGACGTCCGCGCACGTTTGACCGTGACGTGGCAATTACTCAGGCGCTGCATCTGTTCTGGGAGCATGGATACGATGCGACATCCCTCAGCCAGCTCAAGGCCAACATTGGCGGCGGCATCACCGCGCCCAGCTTTTACGCCGCTTTCGGCTCAAAGCAGGCGCTGTTCACTGAGGTCATGGAGCGCTACCTCACTACCCACGGCCGAGTTACCGACAGCCTGTTTGACACGACACTGCAGCCCAGAGAAGCGATTGAAATTACCCTTCGCCGGTCCGCGAAAATGCAATGTGAGCCCGATCACCCCAAGGGATGTCTGGTGTCGTTAGGCCAGATGAGTGCTTGCTCCGAGGAGAGCAAGGCCATCTCCGCGCCTCTGGCACAGGCAAGGAATCTGAACCGTGCAGGTCTGATAGCGTGCATCGACCGCGCCATTGCCTCAGGCGAATTGCCTGCTACGGTAATACCGGAGACGTTTGCCGCCGTGTTCGACAGCTTTATGCTGGGCCTGTCAACATTGGCCCGCGACGGTGTTGCACATGCCACGCTGGATAGCGCAGTGACTCAGGTGATGGGGCTGTGGGACAGCCTGCGTGTTGTTGCCGACGATCAGTGACCCGCCGGTTTAAATCGGCTGAACGCTCTGCTCGAGAGCTATCAAACCCACGCAAACAGAGTAGCCAATGGACTGTGTGATTCGAAACGCCGTCAGCACGGACGCAACAGCAATAAGCGCGCTCGTAGTCACCACGCTGCGCGAATCCAATGCTCAGGATTATTCGCCGGACATCATCAGGCAAGTTCAGCAGAGCTTCTCACCCTCGGCAATCCTGCACTTTTTGACGTGCCGTCAGGTGTATGTCGCAAGCGTTGACGATGATGTCGTTGCTACGGCAAGTCTCGATCAAGACACCGTGCGCAGCGTCTTCGTCGACCCTGCCCATCAGGGAAAAGGTATAGGGCGTCAACTGATGACGACGCTCGAAGCGGTGGCCGCGCGCAATGGCGTGAAGCAGTTGCGTGTGCCCTCATCGATCACGGCAGAAGGGTTTTATCTTTCGTTGGGCTTTCAGAACGTCAGGGACGAGTTTCACGGTGCCGAGCGCACAATCATCATGGAAAAAGCTCTGCGCGGTTAATCAGCTGCGCCTTAAAAACCCTCAAAGCACTCTTTAAATGCCAGAATCTTCACTGGTTCGTTTTGGAGATCACCATGCTTCGCGAATTTGAAAAATGGCTCGACCCCTTCCCGCCCGACGAAGTACCGCCACCGCCTGAGGGCCTGACGCGGTTTCTGTGGGCCTGCACGCGGGGCGCACGCGGCTATGTCCTTGCGCTTGCGCTGCTCAGTGCCGGTGTGTCGATTTACGAAGCATGGCTGTTTTCGTTCCTCGGGCAGGTCGTGGACCTGCTCTCGACCTGGCAGGCCGGCGGCGACGCGGCCTTGCAGGAAAGCCGCGTGCTGTGGAGCATCGGCATCATATTGCTGACCAGCATTGCGCTGGTGGCATTGCGCACCATGGTTCAGCATCAGGTATTGGCAATCAACCTGCCGCTGCGGCTGCGTTGGGATTTTCACCGCCTGATGCTGCGGCAAAGCCTTTCGTTCTTCTCCGATGAGTTCTCTGGCCGGGTCACGACCAAGGTGATGCAGACGGCGCTGTCAGTGCGCGATGTGCTGTTCACCATCATCGAGATCGCGCCAGGGATCGGCGTGTACTTCATCGCGATCATCGCACTGGCCGGCGGCTTCGACCTGAAACTGATGCTGCCTTTCATTGCCTGGATCGTGTTGTTCGGGCTGGCCATGCTGTACTTCGTGCCGCGTCTGGGCAAGGTCGGGCAGGAGCAGGCCAATGCGCGGTCATCGATGACCGGGCGTATCTCGGATGCCTACACCAACATCACCACGGTGAAACTGTTCTCCCACTCCAAACGCGAAGCGCATTTCGCACGCGCGGCGATGGAAGATTTCAAGCAGACCGGCTTGCGCCAGATGCGCCTGGTCAGCCAGTTCGAGATCGTCAATCAGGCATTGGTGGTCGCATTGATCATGGCAGCGGGCGGTTATGCGCTTTGGCTGTGGCATCAGGGGCAGGTCGGCACCGGCGCGGTGGCAGCGATTACCGCCATGGCGTTGCGCATCAACGGCATGTCGCACTGGATCATGTGGCAAATGACCTCGCTGTTCGAGAACATCGGCACCGTACAGGATGGTATGGCAACCCTGACCCGCGGCCCCAAGGTGCAGGATGCACCAGACGCGGCGGTTCTGAAGACCACCGGCGGCGCGGTGAGCTTCGATAATGTGGGCTTCAACTATAACGGCGAACGTCAGGTACTCGATGGCCTGAACCTGAGCATTCGTGCGGGCGAGAAAATCGGGCTGGTGGGTCGCTCCGGCGCCGGTAAATCCACACTCATCAACCTGCTGTTGCGCTTCTACGACGTGGACAAGGGCGAGATTCGCATCGACGGGCAAAACATCGCTCACGTCACACAGGACAGTCTGCGCAGCGCCATCGGCATGGTCACTCAGGACACGTCCCTGCTGCACCGGTCGATTCGCGACAACATCGCCTATGGCCGCCCGGATGCAACCGACGAACAGGTTCGCAGTGCCGCAGCCAATGCCCAGGCCGACGGGTTCATCAGCCAGTTGAGTGACAAGCAGGGTCACAGCGGCTACGACACCCTGGTGGGCGAGCGCGGCATCAAGCTTTCGGGCGGCCAGCGTCAACGTGTCGCGATTGCCAGGGTGATGCTCAAGAATGCTCCGATCCTGCTGCTTGACGAGGCTACCAGTGCCCTCGACTCAGAAGTCGAAGTGGCTATTCAGGAAAGCCTTGATGAAATGATGCAGGGCAAGACCGTAATCGCCATCGCCCATCGGCTGTCCACCATTGCGGCCATGGACCGGCTCATTGTCATGGATGACGGGCGCATCATCGAGCAAGGCACCCACACCGAACTGCTCGCGAAAAATGGTGTTTATGCGCGGTTGTGGCATCACCAGAGCGGCGGGTTTCTGGGTGAGGATCAGGGCGTGGCCGAGCCCATGGACCAGGCATGAGCGTGAGCGGCCTGTAACGGCCATTTACGCCCTCGTGGGTGTGCCGATCGCCTGGCGTATCTCGCGCACGTCGCGGGCAGGCGATGCACCGAATTGCCGCAGGTATTCGCGGCTGAACTGCGAAGCGCTTTCATAGCCGACCGCGAACGCCACGTCGGATGCGCGATGCTCGCCAGCCAGCAACAGCTGGCGAGCTTCCTGCAATCTGAGTTGTTTCTGATACTGCACAGGGCTAAGGCCGGTCATCGACAGAAAATGGCGATGCAGGCTGGCGCGGCTCATGCCGCTTGCATCACACAACGCCTCGATACGAAGCCGGACAGTGTAGTTATCCCTGATCCATGCAACCGCTCGCCGAATGCTGCCCAGCGCGCCTTCGGGTTGGGCAATCTGCCGTAACAGTCGCCCTTGAGGACCTTGAAGGAGACGATAGAGCAATTCCCGTTCGACCATGGGTGCCAGAATCGGGATATCGTCAGGCGTGTCGAGCAATGACAACAAGCGCAGCAAGGTGTCTCGCAGCGGCGCGCTCATCGGGTTGATCGTGATGCCAATGCCTTTCTGCTCGCGCTTGCGAACTGCAGGCATGCTCGCCGCCAGTACCGCCAATAGGGCCGGGTCCAGCACCAGCGACACCGCAACGTAAGGTTGTCCGTCTTCGGCATCAAGAATCTGCCCGATCAAAGGCAGGTCCAGGGCGCTGATCAGGTAGTGCTCGCTGTCGTAGCTCAGAAGATTGTCGTTGATCGCAACGCGCTTCGATCCTTGCAGAATGAAGCAGATCATCGAGCGATACAGGCACGGTGCCTTTTCGGTAAAGCCCTGGCCGACGCAGATATCCACCCGTGGGATCGGCGTAGCAGTCAAGCCCGGTGGCGCATGGCGCAGGGCGATGTCGAGATGCGGCGCGAGGTCATTGTTCATGCCGTGATTATGCATGCGCCCCGCCACTACTCAAGCTGATTGAGACAATCAGGCAATCAATTGAGCGTATCGGACGTGAGTTGCAAGCCGCTGATTGCTTATCTTGGGCGGGTCAGGAAAGCGCCGAAAGGCGCGCCTAAACCCAACAGAGATAAACCCATGACCCAGCAAATCGCACTCATCACCGGCGCCAGCCGTGGCCTTGGCCGCAACATGGCCCTTCAACTCGCCAAGCGCGGCGTGCACATCATCGGCACTTACCGCAGCGGCGTGGCAGAGGCCCACTCGTTGAAGCAGGAAATCGAGGCACAAGGCGGAAAGATTGCGCTGCTGCCCCTCGACATCACCGAAACCGTCAGCTATTCGGCCTTTTCAAGCGCCGTGATTGAAACCTTGAAGACCGAGTTCGCCCGCGAGCGCTTCGACTTTCTCGTCAACAATGCCGGCAACGGCCTGTTCGCAAACTTTGTCGATGCAACCGAAGAGCAGTTTGCCTCACTGGTCGCCACACACCTTCGCGGCCCTGTTTTTCTCACCCAGAAGCTGTTGCCGCTGATGGAAGACGGCGGCCGTATCCTCAACGTTTCCTCAGGCTTCGTGCGTTTCACCCTGCCCGGCTACAGCCTCTATGCCGCGGTAAAAGCGGCGCTGGAAGTGCTGACCCGTTACATGGCCGTAGAGCTCGGCTCGCGTCAAATTCGCGTGAACGCCATTGCCCCTGGTGCCATCGCAACCGATTTTGGCGGCGGCGCAGTGCGCGACAACAAAGACGTGAACGCCTATGTGGCACAAGGCATCGCTCTGGGACGTGTCGGCCTGCCGGGAGACATAGGCGCAGCGGTCGCCGCGATTCTGTCCGATGACATGGCCTGGGCCAACGGCACGACGTTTGATGTTTCCGGTGGGCAGTTGCTTTAAAAGCTGTTCCCGTTGCGAAGCGGCTAGTCGAGTCGCCCGACATTTTCCCGGGCGTACTTGATGTCTCTGGAGGGTGGTGCTCCGAAACGCCGGGCGTATTCGCGGCTGAACTGCGCGACGCTTTCATAGCCCACCCGCAGCGCGGCGGTGTTCACGTCAACCCTCTCGGTCAGCATCAGGCTGCGCGCGGCTTGCAACCGTAACGACTTTTGATATTGAACAGGGCTGGTGCCGGTCAGCTTGCGAAAGTTGTGATGCAGCGTCGAACTGGCCATTCCCGATAGCTGAGCCAGTTGAGCGACGTGCAGCGGCTCGTCGTAGTGAAGTTTCAACCACTCAATGGCCCTCACGATGCCTTTGTCTCTGTAACCATCGCGCGTCACGCTGCGTAACCACTGGCCAGCGCAACCAAGCAACAACCGGACACATACCTCCCGCTTGATAAGGTCCGACATCAAGCCTGCTTCCAGCGGCTGCCCGGTCAACGCGGAGAGTCGAGCGAAGGCGTCGAGCATTTCGCTTGATGCCATGCCAGACGCAAAGCCTCGGGCCTCAGGTGTCGCCTCTTACTTCAGCGGTGCCTGGGTCTGGATAACTTCGTTAAGCATGGACAGATCGAGCTTCAACACAATGGATAAATAGGGTGTCTGCTCGCTGGCGGCAGTAATGGAATTAATACATGCCAACTCAGCATTTATGGATCTATGCGGATTCGCAGTAGTGTGAGCATCACTTGGTCGCCCAGCCCAGGCCAAACCCATGCAAAACCTGTGAGAGCCACCTCATGTCTGATTCTGCAAACGTCATCGATTTCAATCTTTACCGCAAACGACGCCAGGCAAGGGCTACAGCTGAACTGATGTGGGCCATGTACGTCGCCAGAGCCAGCGTCTCCAGTTTCACCTTTGCCATTGCAAGCACCTCCAGCGAGACGCACCAGGCCTGAATCAATGAATTTTCTACACCCCGCTGAGGGCCAGGAACAAGCACTACAGGGATCGAGTGACAGCACCCAGAGCGATGAGGACCTGATAGGCCCCGGGTAGCGCGCAACACAGCAAGCGGCTGGTCAGTGCCAGTGGTGTGTTTGTCAATCGGGCGTTGTTCCCCTTCGACATGGCACGCCAATCGGAATTTTACGAGATCCACCTTGGTGCATTAGGGGAAGAAATCTCCAACGGGCATGGCCCCGGCGTGCAGGAAAACCTCGTAGTCGCTCAGGGCGTACTCGAAGTCAGCGTCAATGAAGAACGCTACCTGTTGTCCACCGGCGACTCGATTCTGTTCTAAGCCGACCAGCCCCATCGCTACCGAAACCCCGCTGACAGTGAAGCTCTGGCGTTTCTGGTGATGACCTACCACGAGCGCATGGACTGAGCCCTGACGCAGGTGCGAAGTCCGTGACTCGGGGAGCTTTCCACACAGACCTACGAAGTGGCAGCAAGCGCTGTCGGCGCTACATTGACGGGCTTTTGCTGGCCGGGCGGTCAGGGGACTATTCTAAAAGCATACTTGGCGATATTTTCGGCGTTAAGCGTTCCTCTGTTCATTGGATGCTCAGGCTTGATTGCGAGGAATTGGGCAAGTTTTTTCATATCCATGAACGCCAGGTCCTTATTTCCCTCTTGGCTATAAGGCTGTGACGTGTCCGTCGGATTACCCGCCAAACCGATCACCTGCTGATCCGGATTACTCAGCGACAATTCTCCGCCAAAAAGACAGTGCGTCACGTCATCCGGGTGATGATCTGCCGCATCCTTGAAACCCAGCTCTTCGGATTCAGCATCGGCCTTCGAAATTGTGCGCAGTTGACTGAATTGTGAAGCAATAGGGTCCAGGGCTGCCCGGATATTAGCCACCACTGCTGGCCGCTCAGCCCGGTCGGTTACAAAGGCCGCAACAGCCTGCCTTACTCCCACCCCCGGGTTCAGGTTAAGCAAGCGCATTCCATAAGCCACATTATTTTCGTAATCCTCCCGCTCCGGCATCACCCGCGTTGCACGCGTACCATCCGGTCGCCTGGAGGCGGTCGGGGGAACCACGGGGACGGCTGAACGAGGCGCTCTTTCAGCGCTGGGACGCAGCCCCTGCATGCGATTCAACGCTAAATTCAAATTCAGCAGGGGATGTTGCACAAGGGTATCCCCGGAGTCGATACTTGGGTTAATTCCCACATTCTGCAACGCGCTGCCTATATCGCGGGGGATAGGGAGGCGCTGCATTACATGTCTTTCAAGGGCCGTGCGCAGGTGCTCCAGATTGACCCCCTGTCGTACTAGCCCCCGCAGCGCGGCGTCCGCCTCGTCATTGCCACGATTACGCATCGCAGCCCTGTCGACGCGTATGGGTCTTTGGTTGACGCGTGGCGGGCTCCTGTCGACCGGCGTCTGAGAGGCGGCAGTGTTCGACGAACGTCCCTGGTTTGGCGCCATCAAACGGGCAAACCGTCCAAATAAAGAACGCTGACTGCTGCCCGATGATGATGCCGCAGGGCTGGCCGGTGTTGGCGTGGGCGACCTCACTGGCGCTGACGCCGCCTGTTGGTGAACCGCTCGACGAAGCGCCCCACGGAGCTCGATAGCGAGTTCCGAATCTCGGCTGATTCCATGCATGGGCATGTTCGGGAAATGCTGGCGAAATATGTTCTGTTCTACTCGAGAAAAAGCGACTGCGTCGCCATTCATTGCATTGCGGAGCATGTTACGAGTATGCGAAATATCAGCGCCCTCACTGACCAATTGCTGAACGATACTATTGGCGTGTGCAACCGCCCCTCTACGCGGTGCGCTGGCATCGGCAGTTGCCTCCGGTGTGCGTCTTGCCTCTGCACGCGGCGTTGCGGCATCGGCAGGCACCTGTGGCCTACGACGCACGCTGGCATCCTCCGCTGTAGGCATACCCTGCTCCAGCCACTCCCTGGTTTGGCCCGACAGCGCCGTGGATCGTGAAAGCCTCTCACGTCCGGTTGGCGGCGGTGCGGGCGCGTTCGACGGGGGAGTATTCGAGGGTCGCGGCTGAACCTGCGGACTGTTCGAAGAGTTGGCGCTGCTGCTGGAACCGTGTGCTTGCCCCGATACTGGCTCGGGGTCTGTGTGGCCACCAAAATAAGCGCCCGATGGTCCCGCTCTATTAATACCCACCATATGCTGATCCTCTCCGGTCTTCTGCCTGCGGACCGAATCACCCGCAAGATCAACGCTATGTGGCAACAGAGTTGGAAAGCGTTCCATCTCGCCTTTCCCTAAACACCCTGGAGAACGTACGACACAGAGTTTTACCCGCCCCCACAAAATACCAATAAAGCATAATTAGCCATCTAATAAATCATAAAAAACTATATTAGCTTAGAAGAAAAAAGACTTTTACAGCGACCTTCCATAAGAATACGGTCTTAAAACCAGCTGGAGCGCTGCGCTCGACTTGAAGAGGATTTTTCCATGCCCCGCACCCAACCTTCGACATTCCCAAACGGATTCGTGTATCGGAGGGCAGCACGATGACCGGGCGCCCTCGCCTCACGCGCCTGCTGTTCGCCGCTGTTACTGCCGTCACCCTGCTCGGCTGCTCGCCTTCGGGTCAGGACAGTCAGCCTGGCAAGACACTCAAGGTCACTTTTTTCAGAGACAACACCACGCTGGTCAGCCTTGACCCGTTCCAGGTGTACTGGCTGGAGCACCGGGTAGTGCTGCGTAACGTTGCCGAGTCGCTGACCGATCAGGACCCGCAGACCGGCAACATCATTCCCTGGCTGGCAGAACGCTGGGACGTCAGTGACAACGCGCTGGAGTACACCTTTCATTTGCGCAAGGACGTGACGTTCAGCAATGGCACGCGCTTCGATGCGCAGGCCGTAAAGACTGCCTATGACACCAATAAGGCGTTCGCCGACCAGTTGCCGGCCACCTTTGGTGCGACCTATCTGAAAGGCTATGACCACGCTCAAGTGCTGGATGACTTCACCGTCAAGCTGGTACTGGCCAAACCCAATGCCGGATTCCTCCAAGCCACCTCCACCACCAACCTCGCCATACTTGCCCCGCAGTCCTACGCACTCAGCGTCAAGGAGCGTTCGTTGGGCGCGATCATCGGCACCGGACCGTTCGTGCTGGAGCGCTACACCCCGGAAAGCGGCTTGCGCCTGACCAAGCGCAAGGGCTATGCCTGGCCATCGGCCAACGCACAGAACAAAGGCGAGGCGCATCTGGATACCGTCGAGGTCAACTATGTGCCCGAAGAAAGCGTGCGCAACGGCCAGTTCGTTCAGGGTCAGGTCGATATCCTCTGGCCGCGCAACCCGTTTTCCGAGGTCGATCTGAACCTGTTCAAATCCAGGGGCGCGACCATCCAGAGCCGTTCGCTGCCAGGGCCGGCCCTGAACATGTACCCCAACACCCGTGGCAATCGCATCCTCGCCGACCGCCAAGTACGCTTGGCCCTGCAAAAGGCCATCGACCGCAAAACCTACGCGGCCACCGTCTACAACCCGCAGTTCCCGGTGGTTTCGGGCATCTACGATGTCACCACACCGTTTTACAAAAACCAGGCTGACAAACTGGCCTACGACCCTCAAGGGGCCGAACGCCTGCTCGACGAGGCTGGCTGGGCAAAAAATGCCGACGGCTATCGTTACAAGGATGGCAAGCGCCTGAAACTGGTCTACAACCTGTCACCCGCTGAAACCGCTGGCGACGTGCTGATCCAGGATCAACTGCGCAAGGTCGGTATCGAGTTCAAGCTCAACGTAGTCACCACCGCCGAGTGGGCCGCGAACAATGCCGCAGGCAACTACGACCTGACCTACAACTACATGACCCGCGCCGACCCGATCATCCTGCAGACAATCATCGACCCGCGCAGCGCCAACAGCTCGACGCTGGCCACCAACCTTTACGCCCCGCAAACGCTGCCAAAAGCCCTGGAACTGTTCGATGCCGGACTGACCGCCACGCGCAGCGAGCAGCGCGCCAAAGCCTATGGCGACTTGCAGGACTTGCTGATCGACGAAGGCTCGGCGTTCCCGGTCTATGAGCGGGTCTGGCAGGCCGCCACGGCAAAAAACGTGCGTAACTTTCACTGGACTGCTGAAGGGTTCGCGCTGTTCAACGACATCGAGATCGCAGCGCCATGAGCCGTTATATCCTCGGCCGAATCGCGCAGGCGTTGCTGGTGCTCTGGGGTGCCTACAGCATCACCTATTTCATTCTGTACCTGCTGCCCGGCGACACGCTGTCGATCATGCTCAGCGCTTCCGGTGTTGAAATCGACTCCCTGTCCGCGCAGGACCTGGCCAAGGCCAAGTTGTATTACGGGCTGGATCGCGGGGTTTTCGAGCAGTATTTCGACCTGCTATGGGGCGCGATTCACGGCAATTTCGGCAATTCGCTGACCCTCAACCGTCCGGTCTCGGAACTGCTGGTCGAGCGTCTGCCGCAAACCCTGAGCCTGGCCGGTCTGGCCATCGTGCTGTCGCTGATCGGCGGGATCGGTCTTGCGTACCTCACCGCCTATGTGCGCTGGCAGCCGCTGAAAGTGGCGCTGTCACGCTTGCCGTCGCTGGGCTTCTCGGTGCCGGTGTTCTGGATGGGCCTGCTGTTCATTCAGCTGTTCGCGTTCAGCCTTGGCTGGTTCCCGGCGACCGGCAATCAGGGCTTCGCCAGCCTGATCCTGCCCGCCGTCACGCTGGCGATCCCCAGCGCTGCAGTGTACGCGCAGGTCCTGCAACGCGGCTTTCAGGGCGTATGGAAAGAACCCTACATCATCACCGCCTACGCCAAAGGCCTGAGCCACGCGCAGGTTCAGGCCCGCCATGCGTTCAAGAACGCCGCCCTGCCGCTGTTGACGCTGATCGGCCTGCAAGTGGGCAACACCGTTTCCGGGGCCGTGCTGGTGGAAACCATCTTCGCCCGCGCCGGGGTCGGCCGTCTGGCTCAGGAAGCCGTGCTGCGCCAGGACATTCCAGTGGTACTGGTCATCGTTGCGGTGTCGGCCGCAGCCTTCGTTGTGGTCAATCTGATTGTTGACCTGCTGTACCCCGCGCTGGATCCGCGCATCGCCCACACGCCAAAGGTCTCTTGACGCCATGACCATTTTCGACGACCGCCTTGCACGCCTGACCCAGGCTGTTCTCAGCTCTAAAACTTCATCGGCGGCGCAGTGGCGACGTCGCAGCAACCTGAGCCGAGTGATCGAGGCGGTCAGGCCACTGCTGCGTCGGCCGGGGTTCGTGCTCGCCGTGGCGTTGGTGGCCTTTGCGCTGCTGGCCGCGCTGGCACCCAACCTGCTGACCAGCTACGCGCCTTACGCCACCTCGCCCACCGACAAACTCACCCCGCCGAACGCCGTGCACTGGTTTGGCACCGACGAACTGGGCCGTGATCTTTATACCCGCGTTGTGCACGGCTCCAGCCTGTCGGTGCAGGCCGCCCTGCTGGCGGTGGGCATTGCCATGGCCGGTGGCCTGAGCCTTGGGGTGATTTCCGGTTTTGCGGGGGGCCGCATCGATGCCGTGATCATGCGTTTCATCGACGTATTGCTGGCGCTGCCCGGCCTGCTGCTGGCGCTGGCGATTGTCACCGCCATCGGTTTCGGCACCCTTCCGGTGGCTATCGCGGTGGGCGTGGGGATCATTCCCGGTTTCGCCCGCACCACCCGCGCCGAGGTGCTGCGGGTCAAGACACTGCCGTATGTGGAAGCGGCGCGGCTGGGCGGCGCCAGCTGGACCCGCACCTTGCTGCGGCACATTCTGCCCAACGCCTGGGGCCCGGTGGCGGTGCTCGCTACGCTGGACTTTGGCGCGGCGATTCTGGCCACTGCCGGGCTGAGCTTTCTCGGCTTCGGCGCAGAGCCGCCAGCCGCCGAATGGGGCACGCTGATCGCCAACGGCCGTCACTTTCTGATGACAGCACCTTGGGTATCGCTGCTGCCCGGCCTGTTTCTGGTCGGCGTGGTGTTCAGCTTCAACCACATCGCCCGCACTCTGGAAGAGGTTCAACGATGACTGACAGCCCGCCACTGATCGACATCCGTCATCTGAGTGTCGCTTACCGTTTCGACGGCCAGATCAACCAGGCCGTGCGCAGCGTGTCGTTCCAGGTGGCCAGCGGCGAAACCGTGGCGATTGTCGGCGAATCCGGCTCCGGCAAGTCAACCCTGGCCAACGCGATCCTCGGCCTGCTGCCGGACAACGCGCGCATCACCGGCGGCGAGCTGCAGGTCGATGGTCACGACCTTAGTCACGCCTCCGAGCGCGAGAAACGTCGGGTTCGCGGCAGTGTGATCGGTCTGGTGCCGCAAGACCCGATGGTCAGCCTCAACCCGACCTTGCGCATCGGTCGGCAGATTGCCGAAGCGCTGATTCTGGCCAATGGCCGCCGCTATCCGGCAGTCGATGCCGATGTGCTGGAATTGCTCCAGCAGGTCGGTCTGGACAAGCCCGTGCTGCGCGCCCGGCAATACCCGCACGAACTGTCCGGCGGCATGCGCCAACGCGTGTTGATTGCCATCGCGCTGGCCGGCAACCCGCGCCTGATCATCGCTGACGAGCCCACCAGCGCACTGGATGTGACAGTGCAACGCAAGATCCTCGATCACCTGCAACGACTGGTCGCCGAACGGGGCATTTCCCTGCTGATCATCACCCACGACCTCGGCGTGGCAGCCGATCGGGCTGATCGCGTGCTGGTGATGAAAAGTGGCGAGCTGGTCGAACAAGGCGCGCCGCAACACATCCTCATCAACCCGGCACACGCCTACACCCGCGCACTGATTGCCGCAGCACCGGCTTTCGGCCAGCGCAAAAGCCCGGCAGCACCCCGCGCAGTGTCGAGCAACGACACGCCGCTGTTGACCCTGAGCAACATCGGCAAGACCTATCGCCTGCCTTACGTCAAAGGCGAGGATGCCGATTTTCAGGCATTGCAGGACGTCAATTTCAAGGTATATCCCGGCCAGACCCTGGCGATTGTCGGCGAGTCCAGTTCAGGCAAAAGCACTGCGCTGCGCATTGCCCTGGGCCTGGAGAAACCGACCTGCGGGCGAGTGCTGCTTGAAGGACGTGATGTCACCGACCTCGGCTGGCGTGAGTTCAGGCCCTTGCGACGGCGCATCCAGTTGGTGCAGCAAAACCCGTTTGCCGCACTGGACCCGCGCTTTACGTTATTCGAGAGCATCGTCGAACCACTGGTCTCATTCGGCCTGCTGAAAGGCCGGGAACTGGAACAGGCAGCCCGCCAGTTGATTGAGCGAGTGCACCTGCCAGTGGCTTACCTGGACCGCCTGCCCCGCGAGCTGTCGGGCGGGCAGCGCCAGCGGGTGGCGATTGCCCGAGCGCTGGCGCTGAAACCGGATTTGCTGCTGCTTGATGAGCCGGTGTCGGCGCTCGATGTGTCAGTGCAGGCGCAAATTCTCGACTTGCTGGTAGAGCTGCAAGCCGAATCCGGCATTGCCTACGTGCTGGTCTCTCACGACCTTGCGGTGGTCGCCAGCGTCGCCCATCAGGTGCTGGTGCTCAAGCATGGCAAGACCCTCGAGCAAGGCCCGGCCAGCGACGTTTTCGAGCGGCCGGAAGCCGCCTACACTCAAGAACTGATCGCCGCGATACCTGGCCGCCGCCTGGAGCAACAGGCAGCGGCACAGCACTAAAATCCGGCCCGTTTCAGCCGTCTACTTTCAGGAAGATCATGAACAAAGCCCTCATCGCATTAAGCCTCGCCACCCTCCTGCTGCCCGGTATCAGCCAGGCTGCCTCGCCCGACGCGCACATCAGCGACGAGCAATACGCCACAGTGCTCAAGGGCCCTTGGCGAGCCAAGGAAAACAGCGCGCGCGACACCTATCGCCATCCACAACAGACCCTGCAGTTTTTCGGTGTGCGGGCCGACCAGACGGTCATCGAAATCACCCCCGGTGGCGGCTGGTACAGCGAAATTCTTGCGCCATTGCTCAAAGACCGCGGCCACTACATTGCGGCGCTACAGGCGCCCTCTTCCGATGAATCAAGCAAGCAGGCCGCAGACCGCCTTAAAAAGAAATTCCAGGCCGACCCCGCACGTTATGCCAACGCCGGATTCGTCGAGTTCGACCCGCAGAAACCGGTGTTTGGCGCACCCGACTCGGCCGATCAAGTGCTGACCTTTCGCAACGTGCACAACTGGATCGAGGCCGACGATGCCCGGCAAATGTTTACCGGGTTCTTCGACGTACTCAAACCGGGCGGCGTGCTCGGTGTTGTAGACCATCGAGGCAACGAAGGCGCAGACCTGCAGAGCATCAAGCAAAGTGGCTACCTGCCCACCGCCTACGTCGTGAAACTGGCCACCGAAGCAGGCTTTGAACTGCAAGCGCAAAGCGAAATCAACGCCAACCGCAAAGACACCAAGGACTACGAGGCAGGCGTCTGGACACTGCCGCCGGCCTTGAAGCTGGGTGACAAGGAGCGCGCCAGGTACTTGGCCATTGGCGAGTCGGACCGCTTTACACTGCGCTTTGTAAAACCGGTCAAGACGGCAAGCCGATAAACCCGATGGCTACAAGCGAGTACTTTTAAACAGCCGTACAAAGCCCACAAAAGCCCTGACGCACAAACGTCAGGGCTTTCATTGCCGGGTCTCTGGCAGCAGAGACTCAGCCATGCCGCAGATCATCTTTATCGACATCGACATCATTTGCGCTGTTCCTGAACATGGCCATGCCAGCAGCTGGCTTCATGGTGCATATCATGCCGTCGGCCATCACCTCGCACTGCAAATACGCTCTATCGCGAAGCAACCGAATCTATCGGCCTGCCTGTCGCGCTATGGCGGCTGTATGCGGTAGGCCTTCGATTCTACCGGGGTTTGTCTTTTTGCCCGGTTCGCCAACCAGCACGCAACTGCCACCCATTTACTGCCCCGAAGTTCTTCC
>NZ_ATDK01000225.1 GCF_000444135.1 Pseudomonas avellanae BPIC 631 | reverse complement strand
TTGCAGGCTCGTATTGGTGTTGTGTGAGAACTCCAACAATACGGGCCTGTTCTCATAGGGATCAATAGGTTACGTCGAAACGGGAACAGACCCTAGTGCACATGTTGAAAGACTTTCGATGCGGGCAGTGCAAGAAACTGCTGGCCCGGATGGGTGACCACACCGAACTCCAGATCAAGTGTTCCCGCTGCGGGACGCTGAATCATGTGAAGGCCGTGAGCCATGAGTTATCGCCTTTGAGCGAAAGAGGTACAGCAGCGTCGCTGCTGCCTCCCAGTGCTATCTAAAGGTATCAGTCATGTCCAATAGCAGCTCTGCTGTCAGTCAGCTAAAGAATATTCCGCTGGTGGGGATCAACCTGGGTTCGGTGGCCAACGCCGGGCAGATTCTTCCCGGTGAGGCGGGCACGCATTACCAGTGGCCTACTCGCGACACCATCACGACCTGGGTGAAGAATCGCGGCGTTCGCCTGATTCGTTTCCCGTTCGAACTGCAGCGCGCCATTCAGTTGTCGGCCCAGGACGGTCTGCCGGGTCAAGGCGCGAGCCTGAACACTGACTTTGTCAAACGCTGGAAAGAACTGCTTGGCTGGATTCGCGATGATTCCAACGGCGAGGCCAGGATCATTCCGGACCCGCACCACTACATGCGCCTGCATCGTTACGAGACAGATGCGAACGGCAATCTGACGGGGCGGATTCTTCCTGCTTCCGAGGCCGGTAATCAGAATGGCTGGAAGGCCACTGAGTCGGTACTGATCAAGGACGGGAACGGCGTCAACGGTTCTTCCTGGAGCGCAGTTCACCTGGCCAACTTTCACCAGAAGCTGGTGGTTGACTGTGATGACCCGATGGTCCTCGGCTGGGGCTTGGGTAACGAGCCGTACTCGAACACCACGGCAGGTGCCAAGGACTACATCACGCTGCCAAACCTGGAGACCTTGTATATCAGCACGATGAATACCGTGCTTCAGGCATTGCGCAACAGCTCGAAAAAGCCGGTTTTCATTTGCGGGCTGGAGTTTGCGAGCGCCAGAAACTGGGCGACGGTTTCGGCCAATCTTCAATCGAAAATTGTCGATCCGGCGAATGCAATCGTCTGGGAAGCGCATGCTTACGGCGATTACGATAAAAGCTCCAGCGGCGCTTACGCAGACAACAATGACTCGATCTCGCCAACGGTCTTGCGTGATGAAATCGTGGGTCCGTTTCTGACCTACGCCAAGGCCAACAAAATGGCCGCGTTTATCGGCGAAACAGGCATTCCGCCAACAGCTGCCGGTCGTACTGCGCTGAAAAATCTGCTCGATAAGGCCAAGGCTGAAAAGGTGCCTTTGACACTGTGGGTCGCCGGACCAGGCACCGATGGCGAGAAGATGAGCCTTGAGGCGAGCAATCACGCGGCCACTGTCACGCTGGTTACCCCGTATTTCGCCGAGCGCATCGCGCTGTGGGGTTATGCACAGGCGTGACGTTGAAGATCACCCCTTTTTGATGCAACACCGGAGCCCCGCACAGAGGGGCTCTTCCCGGTTTTTTCAGGCCTTCGACTTTCGACGGCCTTGATAGTCCACCACGATATCCCGGAGTACCAATGGACCCAACCGACCTAGGCCCAGGCACAGCTACCTGGCTGGGCGGAACGGGCACCATTCTGCTTGGCGGCTTTTTGTGGCTGCGCAAGTTTCTTTCACGGGATGCCACTGACCGGGCGATGGATAACGCTGATATCGGTACGGTTCGCCGCCTCAATGAACTGCTCGACTCCGAGCGGCAAGCTCGCAAGGAGGCTGAAGCGCGGTCCGATCAGTTTGCCAAAGAGCGCAACGAACTCGCCGCTGCGGTTGGCCGGATGGAAGGCAAGATTGAAGCCCTCACCAGCCACATCGTTCAGCTTACCGACAAGGTCACCACGCAGAGTGCCGAAATTGCCCGGCTCCGTTCCAAGCTCGGAGGTGCCAATGATGCACAGATGCGCAATTGATTTTATCGCTCGCCACTGGTGGCGGCGGCTGGAGATCTGGCTGATCGCCGTGTTGTTGATTGCCGGGTGCCTGATGCTCGGTTTTCAGGCCGGGCAATGGTCAGCCAGCGCCGAGCACACCCGGCAGTTGGCCGAGGTTCGCGATGCCTACGACGCAGCCTTGGGCAAACGCGATCGTCGCCTGGACAGGCTGGCCGAAACCACCGCTCAGGCGGCAGACAAGGTCGAGACGGCGGCGTCTATCGCCAGTCAGGCTGCGCATGCTGCCAACCGCGCTGCGGACAAGGCGGATGAGGCGCTGGGCAAGGCAAATCAGTAGGCATTTCTCACGCCGGATCACCCTCTACTACACGCGGAACCCCTTATGAAGATAACCCCGATAGTTGCCCATTTGCAGGCGACCTGCCCGACCTTTGCCGGTCGCATCAGCGCTCGCATCGACTGGGCTGCGGTTGCCCTTGGCGATCAACTTGCGCACCCCTCGGCCTATGTCATCGCTACGGGTGATGTGGCCACGGCCAATGACCTGCAAAACGTCATTCGCCAGAACATCACCGACCAGCTCGACATCGTTGTTGTGCTTGACGGTGACGACAAGCGCGGCCAACAGGCCAGCGATCAATTGCACGCCGTACGCGCCGAGTTATGGCGCGCGCTGGTGGGCTGGAACGCTGACCGTGATTACGACGCGATGCAATACACCGGCGGTGCGTTGGTGCAGATCAGCGGCGCACGTGTGACGTATCGCTTCGGTTTTGCCGCGCAGTTTCAGCTGGGCCGCAGCACCTCGGATCAGCCCGCCGAAACCTGGCACGAAGCGTATCTGGATGGTTTGCCGGGCTTTACCGGCGCGACCCTCGAGATGGACTGCGTCGATCCCGCAGACCCGAACCTGAAATCCCCTGGCCCTGATGGCCGTATCGAAGCGAAGTTCACCGCAGAGGTAACACCATGACCCAACGCATCACTGTAGTACCGGCCGAAGGCCGCGCTGTGCCGGATCCGGAGGCGGGCGATTTGCTGCCCGTCGAAGGTCGGCAGGTGACATTCAATGCCTGGTGGCAGCGTCGTCAGAACGACGGCGACATCACCATTCAGACCGAGCAAACCCCTACCACCTATCAGGCCTTCACAGCCTAACCAAGAGGAAGCCCAATAATGGCTATCAGTTTTAACAACATTCCATCCGACGTCCGCGTGCCGCTGTTTTATGCGGAGATGGACAACACGGCGGCTAACAGCGCTTCGGCGAGCATGCGTCGCCTGATCGTTGCTCAGGTCAACGACGATGTGTCCGGACCTGAACTCGGCTCCCTGGTGCTGGTGCCCAGCGTGGCGCTGGCAAAAAACATCGGCGGTCAGGGTTCCATGCTGGCGGCCATGTACGAAACCTGGCGCAAGGCTGATCCGACCGGTGAAGTCTGGTGCCTGCCGCTGCTCAACACTGAAGGTGTCAAGGCCGGTGCAACCGTTACCCTGACGGGGGCGGCGACCGAAGCGGGCTTGCTGAACCTGTATGTCGGCGGTGCACGGGTGCAGGCGACTGTCGTTAACGGTGCGACTGCTGCGCAAGCCGCGACTGCGCTGTCGGTGAAGATCAATGCCACACCCGATCTGCCGATCAAGGCCGTTGTCGAGGCCGGCGTGCTGACCCTTTCCTGCAAATGGAGCGGGGCAAGCGGCAACGACATTCATCTGGAATTCAACCGTCTGGGGAAAACCAACGGCGAAGTCATTCCTGCCGGCATGACTGCCGCAGTGACTGCCATGACCGGTGGCGTGGGTACGCCTGATCAGCTCAAGGCACTGGCTGCGCTGGGCGACGAACCGTTCGAGTTTCTGTGCATGCCGTGGACCGATACCAGCACTCTGGATGCCTGGAAAGCGGCGATGGACGACAGCACCGGTCGCTGGAGCTGGGCGCGTCAATTGTATGGCCATGTGTACAGCGCCAAGCGCGGTACGGTCGGTACGCTGGTGGCTGCGGGCCAACTGCGCAACGATCAGCACATCACCATTCAAGGCGTGGAAACCGGCGTTCCGCAACCGGTCTGGCTGCAGGCCGCGGCACTGGCTGCGCGCACCGCAGTGTTTATTTCTGCCGACGCCAGCCGTCCGACCCAGAGCGGCACCATGCCCGGCCTGGACCCGGCACCCGCCAGCCAGCGTTTCACCCTGACCGAGCGTGAATCGCTGCTGCGTTATGGCATCGCGACGGCGTACTACGAAGGCGGTTACGTGCGTATTCAGCGCTCGATCACCACCTATCAGAAGAACGCCTACGGCCAGGCTGACAACTCGTACTTGGACAGCGAAACCATGCACCAGTCGGCGTTCATCATTCGTCGTCTGCAAGGCATCATCACCAGCAAGTACGGTCGCCACAAGCTGGCCAGCGATGGCACGCGCTTTGGTGCGGGTCAGCCGATCATCACGCCCAGCACCTGATTGTCGAGCGTGACGGCAATGATCCAAGCCGCGTGAACGTGATGTTCCCGCCTGATTACATCAACGGCCTGCGCGTGTTCGCGCTGCTCAACCAGTTCCGCTTGCAGTACGACGAAGCGGCATAAGCCTCACTCACCCTTTTCAAGCCCGCCGCGTGCGGGTTTTTTCATTCTGGAGATAAACAACATGGGTCAGAAAGTTGCGGGTACCTGCTACATCAAAGTGGATGGCACCCAATTGACCATCATCGGCGGCGGCGAAGCCCCTCTGACGAACGTCAAGCGCGAAACCGTGCTGCCGGGTTATTACAAGGAAGTCGACAAGGCGGCCTGGTTGAAATTTCAGGCACTGCACACCGCAGACCTGCCACTCAAGCTGCTCACCACCGGTGTGGACATGACCATCACCTGTGAATTCAGCAACGGCAAAATCTACGTGCTGTCCGGCGCTTATCTGGTCGAAGACCCGATCAGCAAGGCAGATGACGGCGCCATCGATTTCAAATTCGAAGGCAGTCAGGGGAGCTGGCAATGAGTGAAGTCATCGACCTTGCCAGCCCGATCGAAGCGCATGGGGAAACCCTTTCGCAGGTGACGTTCCGACGTCCTACGGCGCAGGAAGCGCGAGCCATCAAAGCCCTGCCTTACAAGATCGACAAAAACGAAGACGTGTCGCTGGACCTGGACGTGGCGGCGAAGTACATCGCCGTCTGCGCCGGGATCCCGCCCTCGTCGGTCAATCAGATGGACCTGTGCGACATCAACACGTTGAGCTGGAAGGTTGCGAGTTTTTTCATGGCAGCGGCATCAGCAACCTTGAAGGACTGATCGCCGTCGTTTACGACCTCGCGTACTTCTGGAAGACCGATCCCGAACTGATGATGTCCAGGGAGCTGGACGTCATCACCGAGTCGATCTTGCAGGCGCAACGCATTAACCAGATCCTGCAGGGGGAGTGATGGCAGACACTATCAGAACGCTGATTACCGGCGTCGACCAGCTGTCTCCAACGCTGGCAACTATCCGCAACAACGTCAAAGGCCTCGAGACCAGTCTGGGGGC
The DNA here is from genome assembly GCF_000444135.1 of Pseudomonas avellanae BPIC 631. Taxonomy (GTDB): domain Bacteria; phylum Pseudomonadota; class Gammaproteobacteria; order Pseudomonadales; family Pseudomonadaceae; genus Aquipseudomonas; species Aquipseudomonas avellanae. The sequence goes on along the minus strand of NZ_ATDK01000225.1, from coordinate 25,938 downwards.
CATAGAACTTGGCAAGGCAATCACGGACAACGCTTTGGCGGGGCCTTTGATTGCCGGGGTAAAGGCAGCGATCGGTTTCGAGACCAGCATGGCCGGCGTGAAACGGTCAGTTACCTTTGAAACACCGCAACAATTCCAGCAGATGGGGTCCGATATTCTGGACCTCAGTGAGCGGCTGCCGGAAAGCGCCAACGGCATCGCGGCGATTGTCGCCGCCGGTGCCAAGGCCAATGTACCGCGCGAAGAACTGACCGGGTTTGCCAGCGATGCCGTAAAAATGGGTGTCGCCTTCGATCAGACCGCGGCCGAGTCGGGCGACATGATGGCCTCGTGGCGATCTTCGTTCCAGATGACTCAACCGCAAGTCGCGGCGCTGTCCGAGAAGATCAACGTGCTCGGCGGCAACAACCTGGAAAAGAAAATCGCCACCATGGTCACCGCAATGGGCCCGCTCGGGCCGGTTGCGGGTTTGGCGTCCGGGCAACTGGCGGCGATGGGCGCCACCTTGGCCAGCGTCGATGTGCCGGCCGATGTGGCCGCCAGCGGCATGAAGCGATTCATGCAGTCGTTGACCGAAGGCGGCGCGGCGAAAGCCGGGGCGTTCGAGGCGTTGCAGCTCGACGTCAACCAACTGACCCAGGGCATGCAGAGCGACCCGTCCGGGACCATTGAAAAGGTCCTGACGGCGGTCTCAAGTGTTGACCCTGACAAGCAGTCGGATGTCATCACGCAATTGTTCGGCGCTGAATCGCTGGGTGCGATTACGCCGCTGCTGGCCAACCTCGATGTGCTCAGGTCCAACCTGGCCAAGGTCGGCGAGGGCGTGCAGAACAGCGGCACTATCGAGAAGGAGTTCGCGGACAACTCCCAGACCACGGCCACGGCCATCAAAGAGATGACCGACCGTGTCGATCGTCTGGGCATCAACATCGGCAGTATGTTTCTGCCTGCGATGAACCAGACAATGGCCGTGATCGGGCCGATGATTTCTCAGGTCGCTGCATTGGCGGCCGAACACCCTGGCGTTATCAAGGGTGTGGTGGGCGCTGCGATTGCGTTCGGCGTCTTGCAAGTCGCGGTGATGACCGCAACGACCGCCATGCGTGTGCTGAGCGTGGTAATGGGTATGTCACCGCTGGGCCTGATCGTGCGCGGCCTGGCGCTGGCGGCAGGTTTTCTGATCGCCAACTGGTCGACCGTCGCGCCTTATTTTCAGGCCGTATGGGAAGCGATTCGCGGGCCGGCCATGGCGCTATGGGACGTACTCAAGGCTGTATTTGCCTGGACGCCGATCGGCATGATCGTGGCCAACTGGCAGCCGTTGTCCGAATTCTTTGCGGCGCTGTGGGATGTGATCAAAGCGCTGGCCACGCCGTTTTTCGATTTTCTGCAGACGCTGTTCGCCTGGACGCCGTTGGGCATGGTCGTGGCCAATTGGCAGCCAATCTCCGAGTACTTCGCCGGCCTGTGGGAAAGCATCAAGACCGCTGCGCAGCCGTTTACCGACGTGCTGGCAACGATGTTCAGTTTTTCGCCGCTGGGCATGGTTATCGAGAAGTGGGAGCCGATCAAAGCCTGGTTCGCGGATTTGTGGGCGGACATCAAACCGTTCATCGACCCGATCATGAGCTGGTTTGGCGGCGACGGGGATAAGTCCCTGCTGAAAAGCGCCACCGAAAAGGTCAATCAGTTCGCTGAAGAGCAACGGGTGCGCAACGCAGGGCCTGGTGGCGGAACCGGGGCGTTTCTGGCTGCAAATGCGGTTGAGGCCAGTCGCTTGAATCAGTTGCAGCTCAATCAGGCAACCGGTGTGCCGCCGACCAGCCAGTTGCTGGGCGCGCCAAACGTGCCGTCCCCCGGCAGCCTGTTGTTGCAACAGGGCGCTGCGGGGGCCGGCGCTCGGCTTGAAGGCGAACTCAATATTCGCTTTGAAAACGCACCGCCGGGCATGCGTGCTGGGCAAGTGCAAAGCAACCAGCCGGGTTTGACGATCTCGCCAAACGTCGGTTATCGAACCCTCGGCGCAGGAGCCGGATCATGAGTACATGGCGTGACAGCCTGCTGCCAGCGTCTTTCCGTGGCGTCGGTTTTTTCATTGAAAAAGCCGTCGTCCCGGTAGGTCGCAAGGGGCAGTTGCATGAATATCCACAACGCGACGAGCCTTACTTCGAGTCGCTGGGCAAGCAGGCGCAGGTTCATACGCTGACGGCTTTTATTGTCGGTCGCGACTGTTTCGAACAACGGGACAACTTGCTTCAGGCGTTGGAGAAGGACGGTGTGGGTGAGCTGGTGCATCCGTGGCTGGGGCGCATGCAGGTACAGGTCGGGCAGTGCAATGTGACGCACACCCTGATTGAAGGCGGGATGGTCCGGCTTGACCTGGTGTTTTATCCGGCCAACCCGCTCAAGTTTCCTGTGTCGACGCTCAATACCCGGCGGCAACTGCTGGGCGCGTCCGAGAGCCTGCTGGCCTCGGCGCTTCGGCGCTATCGCTCGGTTATGGCCGTCGTGGATGCCGTGCGCATCAACGTTCAGGCGCTGCGCAGTGCGCTGTCCGGGGTGTTTGCCACTATTCAGCGGCAGTTTGCGCCGTTCATGGCGATCTATTCGGATGTCACTGCGCTGGTGCATTCGCTGGTCAATGCGCCGCTGACGGTGAGCACGTTGTTCACCACGTTCTTTGCCAGTTTCGACGGCGACAGTCGCCGATCCAGGCGAGCGAATGGCAGCAGCAGTGTCGGCGGTGCCAGCACCACAACCGGTTCCGGCAGTTCGGTCGGCGGTGGTTCAGGTGGTAGCTCAGGTGGAAGTTCTGGCAGTGGTTCCGGCAGCAGCACCTCCATCGGCCTGGCGTCGAGTTCCGGCAGCAGCGGTGGGTCTTCCGACCTTGAAACGGTGCCTTACCGGTCGGTCATTTCCGAGGCCACGCAGCAGGCGCAGGCGGTGTCCGGCATCAACCTGGTCGGCCAGGGCAGTGGGCTCGACACCGGCCTGACGGCTCAGGCCATCGCCAATCTGGTTCAGGACGCGCTGCTGGTCAAGGTGGCGAGAATCGTTGCGAGCATGCCGGTGGCCACAACGGTTGCGCCGCTCACGGTGGTGCCTTCGCTGGACCAGCAAAGGGTGCAAGCGCTGCAACGTGTGGATGTGCCGGTCGCCGATGACGTGATCGAACTGCGTGACACGTTGAGCTCGGCCATCTGGGAAGCGTCACTGAAGGCCGACCCTGATCATTACCTGGCGCTGAACACATTACGTCAGGCCTTGATCCGGCACCTCAACGCGGTGGCGGCGTCTGGCGTGCGTCTGGTGGACATGAAAGTGTCCGAACCGCTGCCTGCGCTGGTGTTGGCTTATCGGCGGTTCGGCGATGCCAGCCGGTCGCTGGAAATCGTCCAGCGCAATCGGCTTGCCCACCCAGGTTTCGTGCCACCCGGTACGCTGAAAATCGCTCAGGAGTGACCCATGATCGACCTTAATGTTGTCACCCTGACGGTTGGCGATCACGACTATGCCGGTTGGAAGTCGGTGGAAATCTCTGCCGGGATCGAGCGTCAGGCACGCAGCTTTGAAGTGAGCATTACCTGGCAGTGGCCGGGCACTGAAGTCGCGCATCCGATCATGCCTGGCGCCGCCTGCGAAGTGCGTATCGGCGGCGAATTGATTCTGACCGGCTGGGTGTTCGCCGCGCCGATCAGCTATGACGGCAAGCAGGTCACGCTGAAGATTTCCGGTCGCTCGAAAACCGCCGATCTTATCGACTGCGCGGCCATCAACAAGCCCAGCCAGTGGAAAGAGGTCGGGGTGCTGAAGATCGTTCAGGCGCTGGCTGCTCCCTATGCGTTGTCGGTAATCAGCGAAATCCCGGAGACCTCGAAGATGGCCGATCACACCATTGAGCCTGCTGAAAGCGTTTTCAAGTCCATCGACCGGCTGTTGACCCTGTTCCGGATTTTTTCCACCGATGACGAGTTCGGCAATGTGGTGCTGGCAAGGCCGGGCAGTCGAGGGCAGAGCGCAGACGCGCTGGAACTCGGCAAGAACGTGTTGAGCGCCGTCATCGCGAGAGACTTTTCCGGGCTTTTTTCCGAATACCGGGTCATTGGTCAGCAGACCGGTAATGACAAGACGTTCGGCAAGGAAGCGGCGGAGGTTTCAGCGGTCGTTACCGATGACAGGAATAAAAAGCGCCTTCGCGTGCTGATCATTCATGAGGATGCGCCGATCACACCCAAGCTCGCCCTGAGCCGTGCCAATTGGGAACGCGGTCAGCGGGCGGGCAAGGCGCTGCTCACCACCTACAAAGTGCAGGGCTGGCGGCAGTCCAACGGAGCGCTCTGGCGGCACAACACGATGGTGCAGGTGGTGGATCCGGTTATCGGTCTGGGCAGGAACATGCTGATTTCAGCCGTGACCTACTCGCTGAGTGACCAGGGCACCATCACCACGCTGGTGGTCGGGCCGCCTGAGGGCTTCCAGGCCGAGCCCGGTGACCCCAACAAGCGCAGCAAGGTGCAGGTCAATCAGGACGCTTACTCCTGGCTGCTGCCTATCGATGAGGAAACAACCGCATGAGCTTATTCAATCGCATGCTGGTGCGCGGCACGGTGGTGCTCGCCAAGGCCAGCAGCAAAATGCAGGCGCTGCAAATGCGCCTGACCGCAGGGGAGGTCAAGGACGACATGGAACACTTTGAACCCTACGGTTTTACCAGCAACCCACTCGCGGGCGCCGAAGGCATTGCCGCCTTTATCGGCGGTGATCGTTCTCACGGCCTGCTGCTGGTGGTGGCCGACCGACGCTATCGCCTCAAGGGGCTGGAGTCGGGCGAAGTGGCGATCTACACCGACGAGGGCGACAAGGTCCACCTCAAGCGCGGCAAGGTCATCGACATTGAAACCGGCACCTTGAATATCAAGGCGGCCGTGGCGGTGAATTTCGATACACCGCAGATCACCCAGACCGGAAAGATCGTTTCCAAGGGCGACCAGATCGCCGGGGGCATCAGCCAGATCAGCCATCTGCACGGCAACGTGCAGGGCGGTAACGGGCAAAGCGGGCCACCCGTTGGAGGTGCCGGATGATCATTGAAGGCTCTCTGCAGGCTTCCTTGCTGCGCTCGGTGGTCATCAGCCTGTTCACCTGGCGTCGCGCCGAAACGGACGATCCGATCGACGATGCCGAACGCTTTGGCTGGTGGGGCGATACCTATCCGACGCAGGCCAACGACCGCATCGGCTCCAGGTTGTGGCTGCTGCGTCGGGTCCGGCTCACCGCGCAGACCCAGCGTGACGCCGAGTTCTATGCGCACGAAGCGCTCGCCTGGCTGATCGACGATGGCCAGGTCAAGAACATCAACATCCTTACCGAACAGGTTCAGAGCAATCGCCTGAACCTGGGCGTCGAGCTGGCCGTCTCCGACGGTCAGGTCGTGCGCTTCAACCCTTCAGAACAGTGGCAGGTGATTTATGCCGTTTGAAACGCCTACGTTACCGGCGCTGATCAACCGAACCCAGGTCGACCTCGCCGACGAAGCGCTGCGTCAGTCCGATGCCCGGGTACTGTCGCGCGCCCACAGCGGTGCGGCCTATGGGCTGTACGGCTATCAGGACTGGATCGCCGACCAGATTCTGCCGGACACCGCCGATGAGGACACCCTTGAACGGCAAGCCATCCTGCGCTTGCGCCAGCCGCGCAAGGTCGCGCAGGCCGCCAGCGGCTCGGTGCGTTTTAGCGCGGCGGCCGGTGCGGTGCTGGATGTTGACACCGTGCTGCAATTCAGTGACGGGCGCTTTTACCGTGTAACCAAAGGCGTCACCACGGTCGCGGGCAACAACACGACCACGGTCGCGGCGGTAGACGCAGGCGTTCTCGGCAACGCCGATGCCGGCCTGGTGATGACCGCCGTGCAGCCTGTTGAAGGCATCGACAGTACGTTTACCGTGATTGCAGACGGGCTGACCGGGGGTATTCCCCAGGAAAGTATCGAGTTGTTGCGGGCTCGTGTGGTGCGTTCCTATCGAGTCATCCCGCACGGCGGCAATCAGGATGATTACGTGACCTGGGCGCTGGAATTGCCGGGCGTGACACGTGCATGGTGCGTGCGTCGTTACATGGGGCCGGGCACTGTCGTGGTGTTCTTCATGCGTGACGATGAAGTCAATCCGATCCCTGACGCCGGGCAGTTGGCCGAAATGGCTGCGTATATCGAGCCGTTGCGCCCGGTCACTGCCGATGTGTACGTGCTGGCGCCGGTTCAGAAGCCGGTGGTCTACACGATCAGGCTCACGCCGGACACCTCGGCAGTACGGGCGGCGGTCGAGGCTCAGTTGCTGGACCTGCACAACCGTGAAGCGGGGCTGGGCGAAACGTTGTTGCTGACCCACATCGCCGAGGCCATCAGCCGCGCTACAGGCGAAACCGATCATGTGCTGGTTGCGCCTGTCGCCAATGTCACCGCGGCCCCCAATCAGCTACTCACGTTCGGGGGCATTGTATGGTCGTCATAAGAACTGCCGAACACTACGCCGAGCAACTGCAGGCGCTGCTGCCGCCCGGCCCCGCCTGGGACCCGGAGCGCGTGCCGGAGTTGCAGCAGGTCATCACCGGCCTGTCCCGCGAGTTCGCCCGTATCGATGGCCGCGCGTTTGACCTGCTCAACGAGATGGACCCGGCCACCGTCAGTGAACTGGTGCCGGACTGGGAACGGGTCATGAACCTGCCCGACCCCTGCCTTGGGCTCAAACCCTTGTTCGCCGACCGGCGCTTGTCAGTACGCCAGCGGCTGGTGGCAACAGGAGGGCAGAACGCAGCGTTTTACATCGACATTGCCGTCAGCCAGGGCTACCCCGACGCCACAGTGACCGAACACCGAGCGCCCCGTATGGGGCGTTCGCGTTTTGGCCAGGCGCACTTCGGCACCTGGAACGCGCAATTCATGTGGACCCTTAACACCGGCGGCCGTCAGCGGCTGGGCCGGCGCTTCGGGGCCAGCTACTGGGGAGAGCGGTTCGGGGTCAACCCCGGCACCGCGATCGAGTGTTTGATTCGTCGAGCAGCACCGGCGCACAGCGTCGAATTCGTCAATTTCAACTGAGGAACACAATGTGGATTATCCCAAGAGTGTGCCAAGCGTAGGCTTGGTCAGCGGCAAATTTGTAGATGAAAACCCGGCCACCGGCACGCCCGGCTCGCTGATCCCTGCGGCCTGGGGGAACTCGGTGACGCAGGAGATTTTGAACGTCATCCAGGGGGCCGGCCTGGTGCCCGATGAGGCGGATGTCACCCAGTTGCACAGGGCCTATTCTGGGCCTCGCCGCGTCGGATTATAAAAAGGCCGTGCGCTGCGCCACGACGGTGTCGATCGGCCTGAGCGGCCTGCAGACTATTGATGACGTCACGCTGGTCGCAGGTGACCGCGTGCTGGTCAAAAATCAGGACACCCCGGCGCAGAACTGGATATATCTGGCTGCGGCGGGCGCCTGGACCCGCGCGCAGGATGCGAACGAAAGCAATGAATGCAGCCCGGGGCACCTGGTGCCGGTGCAGGCCGGTACAAAAAACGCCGGGACGGTGTGGCAGTTGGTCAACACGGTATTTCCGGTGCTGGGCACCACTGCGCTGTCGTTTGAGCGCTTGCTGGGGCGCAGCGGTGTAGCGGCGGGTGATTACACGCGTGTGAAGGTCAACAAGTTCGGTCAGGTGGAGGAGGGGAGTAACCCGACGACGCTCAGCGGCAGTGGCATTCAGGATGCGTACACCAAGGCCGAGGCTGATTTGCGCGATTTGCAGCGTCCTTTGCGGGATTCCATTACTTATGTCGGCCTGGCTAATAACAAACCTGATGCGCCTTACATGCGCCGTGAGTCCGATGGGGCTTTGGTTCCCCTGCAACCGAGCCTGGGTTTTGCGCCGGTGCAACAAGGTGGCGGTACCGGTCAGCTTAACAATCTGGTGAAGATTGGCTGGTCGAATAACGGCCTCAAGGCGATGGTCGATGCTACTGATCTTGGCAATCTCTGGTATGCCAACAACTTCAATCCCGCCAACAAAGCCGATTGGGGCACGACGCTTGCTGCGTACCGTATTGCCGATGCTTACACGAAGGCTGAGGTGTATGCCAAAAGCGAAGTTGATACGCGTATCGCTGACCGTGCATTGGCTGACAGCATTAGTTTCGTAGGATTAGGCAGTGGAGATCTGACGCAGCCCTACATGCGACGGGCTGCTGACTCGATCATCTGCTGGCTTCAGACCAAGTTGGGCTATACACCAGTTCAGCAAGGTACGGGCGTGGGTCAAAACAGCGGCGCCGCCGTAAAGATTGGTTGGTCTTCCAGCGGCCTGAAAGCAACCGTTGATGTCACGGATATGGGCAATCTCTGGTACGCCAACAACTTTGATCCAGGCAGCAAAGCCAATTGGGGCAGTACGCTTGCTGCGTATGGCATTACCAATGCCTACACAAAAGCAGAGAGTGATGCCCGTGACTCTCAGCAGCCCAATGCTGATTCCATAACCATTCTTGGCTTTGCCGGTAATGACGTAAGTCTTCCATACATGCGCAGAGCATCCGACGGCCAGGTTTATTACCTGCAACCACGCCTGGGATACACACCCGTGGAGCAGGGCAGCGGCCCGAACATGTCGGCGAATAAAGTTCGCCTTGGCTATAACGGTGCCGGAAGCCTGCGCCTTCAGGTAGACAGCTCTGACTTCGGCGACCTGACTAATGATCAGAACCTGCCTGCAAAACTTGCCGGGTTGGGGCTGAGTGCTATTGGTTCTTACGCTTTTGCGCGTGTGATCACTTCTCAGGGGCAGGTTAATCAGGGTGGCCTGATAGCGGGCTCGAACCTGCTCTATAGCTCCACAAACAGCGGCGATGGCACAGGTAACAACTCCGGCCTTATCAGTGTGGGCACCTGGCGTGCGCACGGTGCTTTTTCTGGCGGTGAACGCACCCTCTTTCAACGAGTTTCTTAAAGGTAATCACATGAACACAGTATCAAACGCACGTAATCCTCGCTGGGCCGATCAGGCCCATACCTCCATCGTTCTTTGGGTGATCTTCGAGGAAACCAAGGAATTGTATGGTGAGGTACCTTTCGCTGCTTCTGCTGATGACCCGGAGCCACACGGCGTCGATCTTTTCAATCGTGCAATCGCCGGTGAGTTTGGCGAGATTCTTGAGCCGACCGAGCAGATGGTCATGGCATACGTGATGATTCTGCGCGGTGGCTTTTCAGCTGAGGCCACTGCGAAAATCAACGCGCTGGCTAACGAATTGGACACTTTGCAAGATGCGGTCACGTTGGGGTTGGCCACTGAAGCTCAACTGAAATCCCTGCCTGCGCTACAAGCTGAGCTTGCTGTCTATCGACTTTACAGGGTGCAGCTCGCTCAACTCGATGCGCTCTCGGGCTTTCCTATGTCATTCGACTGGCCCGTTCCACCTGCGACGCCATTTGTTTACGTGCAGCCACCGCAAGAGCAGGCAACTCCAAGGGGCGTAAGTGAAGACGAACTGCCCAAGCCATAACGCCCCGCACTGACGGGGCGTTGTTTTATCTGCAATGTGCTTGCAACAGCAACGCGTCGCCGACTTGGGGTGTCAGCAAGCTAATCAGGAGGATCCATGCCTATCAACCAGCAACAACTACTTCAAATCCTCCCCAACGCCGGCCCGCAAGCCGGCGTTTTTGTTTCCGCTTTCAACGCCGCCATGACCCGCTACACCATCAGTACCCGGCTGCGCATCGCTGGTTTCATTGCCCAGGTTGGGCATGAATCCGGGCAGCTTCGTTATGTGCGCGAACTGGGTAACAACAGTTACCTGGCCAGGTACGACACCGGGCAGTTGGCGCTGCGTCTGGGCAACACGCCAGAGGCCGATGGCGACGGTCAGCTTTACCGGGGTCGCGGGCTGATTCAGGTGACGGGGCGGGCCAACTATGAAGCGTGCGGGGAGGCGCTGGGGCTGGATCTGTTGCGCCAGCCGCAACTGCTCGAACAGCCAGACCACGCTGCCATGTCGGCGGCGTGGTTTTGGGACCGGGCGAACCTCAACGTACTGGCAGACAAGGGCGACTTTCTGATGATCACCCGCCGTATCAACGGCGGCACCAATGGTCTCGCTGACAGGCAAGTGCTGTATCAGCGGGCACTGGAGGTGCTGCCATGAAAGCGCTGGACGTGCGCTTCCTGATCCTGGCATTCGTGCTGGGTTCGGGGCTGGGCACATGGACGGCCTGGAAGTGGCAGGCGGCGTGTTACGGCCTGCAACTGTCCGCGCAAGCGCAGGGTTATCAGCGCGAGCGTGAGCAGGCGGCGCTGGCGGTCGTCGACTGGCAGAACGCCGAACAGGCCAAAAGGCGCGCGCTGGAAATCCGCCTGCGTGACAGCGACACAACCCTTCACAAGGAATTGAGCGATGCACAGACCTCTCAAGCTCGCTTGCGCGACCGTCTGGCTACTGCTGATCTGCGCTTGTCAGTCCTCCTCGCCAACCCCGCCGGTGGTGATGGCGTGTCAGCCACCACCGATTCCGCCGGCGTGGTTCATGGAGGCACGCGAGGCGAACTTGACCCTGCGGCTGCTGGGCGAATTGTCGCCATCACCGACTACGGCGATCAGGGATTGATCGCCTTGAAGGCCTGCCAAGCCTATGTGCGCGAGATTGCGCATTGATGTTCCTTTCGGCTCCCCACCCCTCGGCCACTGTGCCCCTTCCTGAATGAGGCGCGGCCCTCTTTCGAGCCTTTGCAGGCTTGCCAAACGGTCTTGCCCGGTACATTCATATTGCACCGGTCGATTCGGTACGCTAATGTCCCGAAACGTACCAACGAGACCCCCTCCGTGACGACAGTCAGCAAGCTTTTGATGCGCGTTATCAAGGCTCACGCCCGTTGGCGTTGGCGCGCCTGACTATTTCCTTGCCGGCCCTGCCGGACCCGTACCCGTATGCCTTCGATTTTTGATGTTTTTGCCGTTGTCACCTCAAGCGTAGTGGCTGAAGAGGGGCGCATGAGCGAAGCAGAATCCGGAAGGCCTGAATCAAGTCAGTAAATCAAAAGGTTGATAGCAAAATGTTGCTGATGATCGATAACTACGATTCCTTTACCTACAACGTCGTGCAGTACCTCGGTGAGCTGGGGGCAGACGTCAAAGTCATTCGTAACGACGAGCTGACCATTGAGCAGATCGAAGTGCTCAACCCGGAGCGCATTGTGGTCTCGCCCGGCCCGTGCACGCCCAACGAGGCCGGTGTCTCGCTTGAAGTGATCAAGCACTTCGCGGGCAAGCTGCCGATTCTGGGTGTCTGCCTTGGGCATCAGTCCATCGGTCAGGCGTTCGGTGGCGAGGTGGTGCGCGCGCGTCAGGTGATGCACGGCAAGACTAGCCCGGTGGTGCACGAAGACGGCGGCGTATTTGCAGGTTTGAACCACCCGTTGGTGGTAACCCGCTACCACTCGCTGGTGGTCAAAAGCGATACCCTGCCCGAGTGCCTGGAAGTGACGGCATGGACGGCACTGGAAGACGGCTCGGTTGATGAGATCATGGGCCTGCGTCACAAGACACTGAACGTTGAAGGGGTGCAGTTTCACCCTGAGTCGATCCTGACCGAGCAAGGTCACGAGTTGTTCGCCAACTTCCTCAAACAAAGCGGCGGCCATCGTCAGGTCTAAGGATTTTTTATGAGCACCCCCATGAATATCAAAAGCGCGCTGAACCGCGTGGTCAACCAGCTGGACCTGTCCACTGACGAGATGCGCGACGTCATGCGCGAGATCATGACCGGCCAATGCAGCGAAGCGCAGATCGGTGCGTTTCTGATGGGCATGCGCATGAAGAGCGAGACCATCGATGAGATCGTCGGTGCGGTTTCTGTCATGCGTGAGCTGGCCGACAAGGTTGAACTGAACACGCTGGATGGCGTTGTCGATATCGTCGGCACTGGCGGTGACGGTGCGAATATTTTCAATGTGTCCACCGCGTCGGCTTTCGTGATTTCAGCGGCGGGCTGCACCGTGGCCAAGCACGGCAACCGCGCGGTATCGGGTAAAAGTGGCAGTGCTGATTTGCTGGAGGCGGCGGGGGTTTATCTGAACCTGACGCCTGTTCAAGTGGCGCGCTGCATTGACAGCGTCGGCATCGGCTTCATGTTCGCCCAGTCGCATCACAGCGCAATGAAACACACGGCCGGCCCTCGCCGCGAATTGGGGCTGCGCACATTGTTCAACATGCTCGGTCCGCTGACCAACCCGGCTGGCGTGCGTCATCAGGTTGTCGGCGTGTTCAATCAGGCGCTGTGCCGCCCGCTGGCCGAAGTGCTGCTGCGTCTGGGCAGCAAGCATGTGCTGGTGGTGCACTCGCAGGACGGGCTGGACGAATTCAGTCTGGCGGCACCGACGTTCGTTGCCGAACTGAAAAATGGCGAAGTGACGGAATACTGGGTACAGCCTGAAGACCTGGGCATCAAGAGCCAGAGCCTGTATGGCCTGGCGGTGGAAAGCCCGGCGCAGTCGCTGGAACTGATTCGCGATGCTCTGGGTCGGCGCAAGACCGAGATCGGGCAGAAGGCTGCGGAAATGATCGTGCTCAATGCCGGTGCTGCGCTTTATGCTGCCGATCACGCGACCAGCCTGAAAGAAGGCGTGGCGCTGGCCCATGACGCACTGCACACCGGCCTTGCGCGGGAAAAACTGGATGAGTTGGGTGCCTTCACAGCGGTATTCAAGCAGGAGAACGAAGCATGAGCGTGCCAACCGTACTGGAAAAGATTCTTGCCCGTAAGGCCGAAGAGATCGCTGCTCGTCGCGCTGTCGTGAGCCTGGCCGAACTTGAACAACAGGCTGCCAACGCTGATGCGCCGCGTGGCTTTGCCAATGCGCTGATCAATCAGGCCAGGCTGAAACAACCCGCAGTCATCGCGGAAATAAAGAAGGCGTCGCCAAGCAAGGGCGTCATCCGGGAAAACTTTTTGCCGGGCGAGATCGCCAGAAGCTATCAGGCTGGGGGCGCTACCTGTCTCTCGGTGCTGACCGATGTCGATTTTTTCCAGGGCTCGGATGCCTACCTGCAAGAAGCGCGCGCGGCGTGCAATTTGCCGGTGATCCGCAAGGATTTCATGATCGACCCTTATCAGGTGGTCGAGGCGCGTGCGCTGGGTGCAGATTGCATCCTGCTGATCGTCTCGGCGCTCGATGACGTGCAGATGGCCGAGCTGGCCGCCGTTGCCAAGGGCGTCGGCCTGGACGTGCTGGTTGAAGTGCACGACGGTGACGAGCTGGAGCGCGCGCTGAAAACCCTCGACACCAAGCTGGTCGGCGTCAACAACCGCAACCTGCATACCTTCGAGGTCAGCCTGGAAACCACGCTGGACCTGCTGCCGCGTATTCCGCGTGATCGTACGGTGATCACCGAAAGCGGCATTTTCAACCGGGCCGACGTCGAGCTGATGGAAATCAACGATGTCTACTCGTTCCTGGTAGGCGAAGCGTTCATGCGTGCCGAACATCCCGGCGCAGAGCTGCAGCGGTTGTTCTTCCCGGAGCGCAAGCCGGCAGTGGGCGGCCCGGCTGTCGACTGACTGTAGCGTACCAAGCATCACTCTGAGGTCCGGCATGCACGACTCGATCATCGACATCTGTATCGAACAAGGCTTGCAGGCCGAGCAGGATCTGTTGGCGTCGGTCTGCTCCGGTGCTGCCGAGCATGGGTTGCTGCTCTGGCGGCCCACTGACCGTGCGCTGGTCATGCCGCGACGCATGAGCCGTCTGCCGGGTTTTGCCGAAGCCAGCGAAACCCTGGCCGACAATGGATGGCCCGTTCTGCTGCGTGAGACGGGTGGTGAGCCCGTGCCGCAATCCTGCGCGACGGTGAATATCGCGTTGATCTACGCCCAGCCGCCTGCGGACACTGACAGAGATCGGATCGAAACCGCCTACCTGCGGCTGTGTCAGCCGATTCTGGACCTGCTCATCGAACTGGGTGGCGACGCGTCATTGGGGGAGGTGGCAGGCGCGTTCTGTGACGGGCGTTTCAACGTCAATCTCGACGGTCGCAAGATGGTCGGAACAGCCCAGCGCTGGCGCCAGAGTCAGGGCGGCACGCGTCCTGTGGTGTTGGCTCATGGAGCGTTGTTGCTGGATGACGAGCGTGTGCAGATGGTGGCGGCGGTCAATCGTTTCAATGAACTCTGCGAGCTTGAACAGCGGGTGCGTGCCGACAGCCATATTGCCCTGCATGAGGCATTTCCGGAGGCAAAGGCGCTGGAGCGTCTGGCGCAAGCCTACCGGCGTCTGCTCGCCGACCTCTGAATAGCACGCACTCAGCGCGTCCCGTAGACCACCATCGTTTTGCCTTTGACGTTGACCAGGCTTTGTTCTTCCAGCGCCTTGAGCACGCGGCCGACCATTTCTCTCGAACAACCCACAATGCGCCCGATCTCCTGGCGGGTGATCTTGATCTGCATGCCGTCCGGGTGGGTCATGGCGTCCGGCTGTTTGCACAGGTCCAGCAAGGTGCGGGCGACGCGTCCGGTGACATCGAGAAACGCCAGGTCGCCTACCTTACGCGTGGTATTGCGCAGGCGCTCGGCCATCTGACTGCCGATTGCGTAAAGGATTTCCGGGTCTTTTCGGGTCAGCTCGCGGAAGGTCTCGTAGGGGATCTCGGCCACCTCGCACTCGGTCTTGGCCCGCACCCATGCGCTGCGCACGGACTCATGCCCCGGCTGCTCGAACAGGCCCAGTTCGCCGAAGAAGTCGCCGTTGTTGAGGTAGGCGACAATCATCTCTCGCCGTTCGTCGTCCTCGATCAGCACCGTGACGGTGCCTTTGAGGATGAAAAACAACGACTCGGAGCGATCTCCCGCACTGATGATGTTGGTTTTCGCGGGGCAGCGACGCCGCTCTGCATGGGGCAGCAGCTTGTCCAGACCGTTTGCTTTGGGTGTAAAGCTTATTGCGACCATGCGCGACTTCCGAAATAAAGACTATGGCCAAATGGCATACTTGTAGGTATCGGCTGCGCCTGCATTCTCGCCAGCTTTTCGAAGCTGTGCGGGTGCTATTTGCGAATGTTCCTACACGTTTCCTACAAAAAGCATTGTTTTTCCAGCCCCAGACACGTTTTGGCGCTGTGCTAAGCTGGCAGCCCCCTTTTTTACAGTGGAGTCTTGGCGATGAAGGCACGCATCCAATGGGCTGGCGAAGCCATGTTCCTCGGCGAATCCGGCAGCGGTCATGTCGTGGTAATGGACGGTCCGCCTGAAAGCGGCGGTCGTAATCTGGGTGTCCGGCCGATGGAAATGGTGCTGATCGGCCTGGGCGGCTGCAGCAACTATGACGTGGTCAGTATTCTCAAGAAGTCGCGTCAGCCGATTGAAAGCTGCGAAGCTTTTCTTGAAGCCGAGCGCGCAGATGAAGACCCGAAGGTGTTCACAAAGATTCATCTGCACTTTGTCGTCAAGGGCCGTGGCCTGAAAGAAGCACAGGTCAAACGTGCCATCGAGCTGTCTGCCGAGAAGTACTGCTCGGCCTCGATCATGCTCGGTAATGCCGGTGTCGAGATCACTCACGATTATGAAATTATCGAGCTGGGCTGAGCGTCAGACATCCAACGATCATAAAAACGGCGCACACTCTGGCAGACGGCTTCGGACGTCTGCATAATGCGCCACTTTTTCAGGGCGCAGCATGTACTGGTTTTCTGCTGCCGGCCCGAACAGACAACCAAAATCGCCAACGCGAAGAGGTGTTAACCGTCCTACGCAGATGAGCCGGGCTCAGCTGACGGGCATGCTTGATCACGCGGCTGGCGCCGCACACATATAGAGAGTTTTTAACGGTGAAAAGCAAACTCAAGCTCCACGGGTTCAATAACCTGACAAAGACCTTGAGCTTCAACATTTATGACATCTGCTATGCGGAAACCCCGCAGGACCAGCAGGCGTACGTCGAGTACATCAACAGTGTGTACGACGCAGAACGCCTGACGCGGATTCTGACTGATGTTGTCGATATCATTGGTGCCAACATCCTGAACATTGCGCGTCAGGATTACGATCCACAAGGTGCCAGTGTGACCATTCTGATCTCCGAGCAGCCGGTGACGCCTACCGAAAGCCAGATCGAAGAGTCGCCAGGTCCATTGCCGGAAACCATCCTGGCCCACCTGGACAAGAGCCACATCACGGTGCATACCTATCCGGAAATTCACCCGGTAGACGGTATTGCAACGTTCCGCGTAGACATCGACGTGTCGACCTGTGGCGTTATTTCACCGCTCAAGGCGCTGAATTACCTGATTCACAAGTTCGAGTCGGACATCGTGACCGTCGATTATCGCGTGCGCGGCTTTACCCGTGACGTGGAAGGCAAAAAGCACTTCATCGATCACGAGATCAACTCGATCCAGAATTACCTCTCCGAAGACACGCGCAACAGTTACCAGATGACCGACGTGAACGTGTACCAGGAAAACCTGTTCCATACCAAGATGCTGCTCAAGCAATTCGAACTGGATAACTACCTGTTTGGCGACGCTACCAGCAACCTGTCTGCCGAACAGCGTGAGCAAGTGACCGCCAAGGTCAAACACGAAATGCTGGAAATCTTCTACGGTCGTAACGTAGCGGTTTAAATCCGGATTTCGGGCATTAAAAAGGCGCCTCTTGCAGGCGCCTTTTTTGTTCTTGCGGCGTCAGATGCGATAAGTGGACTTGGTCATGACTTTGGCCAGCACGCCCATACCGAATTTGACCGGAGCCGGGAAGCGGAAACCGCCTGCTTCCAGCGCGGACTCGGCGTGGTGTTCTTCGTCGCTGAGCATCTGCTCCAGAATCGCCCGGGACTTTCCGTCCTCGATCGGCAATTGCTCCAGGTGTTCACCCAGGTGCTTGCAGACCTGATCCTCTGTCGCGGCGACAAACCCCAGGCTGACCCGGTCGCTGATCACCCCGGCCACCGCCCCGATCCCGAAAGACAGGCCGTAGAACAGCGGGTTCAGCACGCTGGTGTGGCTGCCGAGCTGATGAATGCGTTGCTCGCACCAGACCAGGTGATCGATTTCTTCTTCGGCTGCATGCTCCATTGCCTTGCGCACCTTGGGCAGCTTGGCCGTGAGCGCCTGCCCTTGGTACAGCGCCTGGGCACAGACTTCGCCGGTGTGGTTGATGCGCATCAGGCCGGCAACGTGGCGTGTGTCGACGTCACGCATCTTGTGATCGGGCTGGACGACGGCAGGGGACGGGCGGCGTGAATGAGCGCTCGATGGCAGCAATGTGCGCATTGCGCTGTCGGCTTGCAGTAACAGACGGTCGATAGGGGAATATTGACGTTCGGTAGCCATGGGCACCTCCGGAAGATCATGTGGGCAGTTTACCCGAATCGGCCGGAGGCGGCAGGGCTTGTGTCGGCCGGTCGGCGAGCATCAAAGTCGCTGACCGGCTGTAAAGCCCGCAAATCCGGGATCAGCCCGGCGGCCAGTTCATCTGGCGCTGACCCAGTACGTGCATGTGAATGTGATAAACGGTCTGCCCGCCCAGCTCGTTGCAGTTCATGACCACACGGAAGCCTTCTTCGCAGCCCAGTTCGATAGCCAAGCGCTGCGCAGTGAACAGGATATGCCCGGCCAGGCCTTTGTCTTCTTCGGTCAGGTCATTGAGGGTCCGAATGGGCTTTTTCGGGATGACCAGAAAATGCACGGGTGCCTGTGGGGCGATGTCGTGAAAGGCCAGTACCTGATCATCTTCATAGATGATCTTCGCCGGGATTTCCCGATTGATGATCTTGGTAAACAAAGTTTCCACAGCCGTTTGCTCCTTGTCGGTTGATGGGCGTCGCGGGTGTCGCTGCGCAGCATTGGGGTCGAGTGTACTGAGCGAAGTGCTGCTCGCCCAGCCGTTCGTCCTTCAGCGCGGGCAGTATTTCTTGTTGATGTAGCCGCTGATCTGGCGGGCCAGCCAACGTGAAACCAGACGCGGGCTCAACGTCCACAACCTGTTACTGAAGCCTGGGACGATCACTGCGCGGTTTTTTTCAAGTGCGCGAACGGTGTACAGCGCCACTTCTTCGGCACTCATCAGGTTGTCGACGTTCACCTGCAACTGCGCGGTGCGGAAAAAAGCGCTTTTGGTCGGGCCTGGGCACAATACCGACACCTTGACTCCGGCTTTCTTCACTTCCTCGCGCAGCCCCTCGGAAAAGTGCAGCACGTATGCCTTACTGGCGTAGTAAGTGCTCATCCACGGCCCGGGCTGAAACGCAGCCACCGACGCGATATTGAGAATCTGCCCGCCACCCTGAATTGCCATCAGGTTACCGACCGTGTGGCAAAGACGCGTGAGCGCGAGGATGTTCAGGTCGATCAAGTCCTGCTCGGCACTCCAGTCCTGCGCCAGAAACGGTCCGCAGGTGCCGATGCCCGCTGCGTTGACCAGCAGGTCGATCTGATGCGCGCCGTCTTCCAGTTCCAGCAGGAAGCCCGAAAGACGAAGCGGCTCACCGAGGTCGCAGGCGCGAAACAGCACTTCTACGCCGAAGCGCTGCGTCAGCTCCAGGGCAATCGTTTCCAACAGATCGCGTTGGCGGGCGACGAGGATCAAGCTGTGACCGCGACGTGCCAGCGCCTCGGCCATGGCCAGACCTATGCCGCTGGAAGCGCCGGTGATCAGGGCGTAACGGGTCATGCAGTTCTCCATCGTACGTATTGCGCCCGGCGGTCTGCCGAACCGTGAGCGTTCTATTGCTTGTCGTTCTGGTCTTGGGGTTCTTCAATGACATCCGCCGGCGCGTTCAAGGCACTGTCAGGGTCCTGTTCATCGTCGTAAGGCAGCGATTGCTCGTACTCGTCGGTTTGCAGTGCGAGTTCTGCCTCGGCCAGTTTGCCAATGCTGTAGTAGATGCTGGCCACCGAGATAACCGGGATCATGGCAATCCAGATGATGCCCAGCACCTTGACGCCCCGCGTGTTGGGCGGCGGTGGCGGGCCGTACTGGTTGGCGCCTCGGGTGCCAGGCAGCAGCATGATCAGGAAGGGGAACAAACTGCCTACGAACGGCACCAGATTCAAAAGCAGTAGCCAGCCGGACCAGCCCAGGTCATGCAGCCTCTGCACGCCTATCATTACGCCGATGGTCACAAATACCACCACCAGGACCGCGATCAGCAAACCACCGGCGACCAGCGACCAGTTCAGCGCTATCAGCGCCAGTGCTATCAGTGCCACCAGCGTGACGCACTGAACCATGCTCCATGCCAGAAAGCGCAGGCGTCCTATGCGACCATTGGTGGTGAAGACCTTGAGCGTCGAGTGCCCGTAATGCTCACTGTCAACCTGAGCCTTGGGGGGCGCATACGGAGAGGCATCCTGGGGCGCCTGCCTGGCGGGAGTCCAGGGCGAGGCCTGGTTGCCGACTTCATTGAGGTTGAAGCTGATTGCCTGATCGGGCTCGATACGGGCTTCAACACCTGCCTCTTTAAGGGCTTCTATATAGCGCTCGGCTTCTGCATGGACCAGACCGCGCTTCAACGCAATGGGCTCGCCGTTGAACAGTTTCTGAACGGCCGCCGTTTCACTCTTGAACAGCCCGGCCAGATTGGCCTTTGCGGTCTCCGGCTCTACACCGTCACGCACCTGCCCTTCAAACATGATCTTGAAGAGGGTATCGGTCATACAGGGCTTCCTTGTCTTGAATTGAAAGCAGTGCCGGACGTCTCTGCATGGGCGAGACGCCCTGTTACATCACCGATCAGGCGCAAACGGCCTTCGGGTCAGAAGGGTTTGACGATGACCAGAATCACGATGGCGATCAGAATCAGCACCGGAATTTCATTGAACCAGCGATAGAACACGTGGCTGCGACCGTTTTCGCCACGGGCGAAGCGTTTGACTTGTGCGCCGCAGACATGGTGATAGCCGATCAGCAGGAACACCAGCGTCAGCTTCGCGTGCATCCAGCCCTGGCTGAAATACCCGCTGGCATCGAAGCTGATCAGCCAGCCGCCGAAGACCAGCGTCGCGATCATTGCCGGGGTCATGATGCCACGGTACAGCTTGCGCTCCATCACCATGAAGCGCTCGCGGCTGACGCTGTCCTCGCTCATCGAGTGGTAGACGAACAGTCTCGGCAGATAGAACAGGGCTGCAAACCAGCAGACCATCGAAATGACGTGCAGCGCTTTGATCCATAAATAGAGCATTTTTGGTTATTCCCAGGTTCACGGTGGCCGAATAGTAGTGTCTTGTAAGGCCATACGTCACGTTGTCGGTTGTCGCAGAGGCGATAGGCTCCTATTATCGACCGCTTTCCAGTTGTTTCGTTGAGGGCAGGTTATGGTCAAGGTCGGTATCGTCGGCGGCACGGGTTACACCGGGGTCGAGCTGCTGCGTCTGTTGGCACAGCATCCGCAGGCAGAAGTCGTGGTTATCACCTCGCGCTCGGAGGCCGGTCTTCCAGTCGCCGACATGTACCCGAACCTGCGAGGTCATTACGACGGCCTGGCATTCAGCGTGCCTGACGTGAAAACCCTGGGTGCCTGTGACGTGGTGTTCTTCGCTACGCCGCATGGTGTTGCTCATGCTCTGGCGGGTGAGCTGCTCGCAGCCGGCACCAAAGTGATTGACCTGTCTGCCGACTTTCGTCTGCAGGACCCGGTCGAGTGGGCCAAGTGGTACGGCCAGCCGCATGGGGCGCCGGAATTGCTGCAGGATGCGGTTTACGGGTTGCCGGAAGTCAATCGCGAGCAGATCAAGAACGCGCGGCTCATTGCTGTGCCTGGCTGCTACCCAACGGCTACCCAGCTGGGTTTCCTGCCGTTGCTTGAAGCAGGCATTGCCGATAACACTCGCCTGATTGCCGACTGCAAATCCGGCGTCAGCGGTGCCGGGCGTGGTCTGAGCATTGGTTCTCTGTATTCGGAGGCCAACGAAAGCTTCAAGGCCTATGCCGTAAAAGGCCATCGTCATCTGCCTGAAATCACCCAGGGCCTGCGTCGCGCTGCGGGTGGTGATATCGGTCTGACGTTTGTTCCGCATCTGGTGCCGATGATTCGTGGCATTCATTCCACGCTCTACGCGACGGTCACCGATCGCTCTGTAGACCTGCAGGCGCTGTTCGAGAAGCGCTATGCCGATGAGCCGTTTGTGGACGTGATGCCAGCGGGCAGCCATCCCGAAACCCGCAGTGTGCGTGGTGCCAATGTGTGCCGCATCGCGGTGCATCGCCCGCAGGGTGGCGATCTGGTTGTCGTGCTGTCGGTTATCGACAATCTGGTTAAAGGTGCGTCCGGTCAGGCAGTGCAGAACATGAACATCCTGTTCGGTCTTGATGAGCGCGCCGGGTTGTCTCATGCGGGGATGATGCCTTAGAGAGGCAGCTTTGAGCTTTGAGCGGCAAGCTTCAAGTTGCAAGGCAGAAGCGGGCATGGCCCATGCGCTTGTAGCTTGTAGCTGCTCCCGATCAAATAGTTGACCGATTTTCTAGGAGAAGCGGATAATGCCGTCATTACGCATTACGACGGCTAACGCCGGGAGATATCTGACATGAGTGTCGAATCCTTCACGCCTACCGCTTTGGAGTTCACTCCAAATGCAGCGCACAAGGTGAAAACCCTGGTCGACGAAGAGGGTAACGATCGCCTCAAGCTGCGTGTTTTTGTAACAGGCGGTGGTTGTTCCGGTTTCCAGTATGGCTTCACGTTTGATGAAGACGTGGCAGACGATGACACTATCGTCGAGCGCGAAGGCGTCAGTCTGGTGGTTGATCCGATGAGCTTCCAGTATCTGGCGGGCGCAGAGGTGGACTATCAGGAAGGCCTGGAGGGTTCGCGCTTCGTGATCAAGAACCCCAATGCCTCCACGACTTGTGGTTGCGGTTCTTCGTTCTCGATCTGATTGAGTGCGGCTTCAAACAAAGCCGCTGCTAATAAAAACGCCGCTCATTCGAGCGGCGTTTTTGTTAGCTGCATAAGGATCAGGCGGGGTAAATAGCGCCCAGAACCCTGCGGCCTTTGGCGCCGGTTACCGTTGGACGGTTCGCCGGCACGCCTTCAAGGCAGCAATGAGCCAGCCAGGCAAACGCCATTGCTTCAACCCAGTCAGGGTCCACGCCGAATTTCTCGGTGCTGTTGACCTCGGTGTCTGGCAACAGCTCAGCCAAGCGCTTCATCAGCGCCTTGTTATGTGCGCCGCCGCCACAGACCAGAAGCTCCTTGGTGACCGCCTGGGCTGTTTGCAGCGATTCGGTGATAGTCAGCGCCGTCAGTTCCAGCAGGGTGGCCTGCACATCTTCCGGAGCCAGCGTTGGCAACTGGAAGAGGTGGTGGTGCACCCAGCCCAGGTTGAACACTTCCCGGCCGGTACTCTTCGGGCCCTTGGTCAGGAAAAACGGATCGCTGAGCAGTTTTTTGAGCAGCTCGGGATCAACCTTGCCGCTCGCTGCCCATGCGCCGTCCTTGTCATAGCTTTCGTGACGCTGCGATTGTATCCAGGCATCCAGCAGCACATTGCCGGGCCCGCAATCGAAGCCCTCAACCGGGCGATCGGATTCGATCAGGCTCAGGTTGCTGAAGCCACCAATGTTCAATACGGCGCGGTGGTCTTTATTGTCGTCGAACAGCGCCTCATGGAAGGCGGGCACCAGAGGTGCGCCTTGTCCGCCTGCTGCGATATCGCGGCGGCGGAAGTCGCTGACTACGGTAATTTCGGTCAACTCTGCCAGCAATGCAGGGTTGCCGATCTGAATACTGTATCCGCGCGCAGGCTCGTGGCGGATGGTCTGGCCGTGGCTGCCGATGGCGCGGATATCGGCGACAACCTTGTTTTGCTCTTTCAGCAAGGTCTGTACGCCCTGCGCAACCAGTTTGCACCACTTCTGTTCGGCAATTGCCGCACGAGCAAACTCGTCCGCGCCGCTGGAGCAAAGCCCAAGCAACTCGGCATGCAGGTCTTCCGGCATGGGAATGTAGTGAGTGGCCACAAGCCTTGAACGGTCATCCTGCTTCAAAAGGGCGATATCAATCCCGTCGAGACTGCTGCCAGACATCACACCTATATAGAAGAAGTCCATGGATTACCTTTTATTCGAGGCCAGCGTGGTGGCCTTTTCCTGATCCATGCGCGCCATCAACGGCTGGCTTTGCTGCATGAACCGCTGTTTTTCGGATTTGGCGATCGGATCCGCCATCGGAAGCTTCTGGCCCAGCGGGTCTACGTGAACACCATTGACCTGAAACTCATAGTGCAAATGCGGGCCAGTCGACAGGCCTGTCGTTCCAATATAGCCGATTACCTGACCTTGCTTGACGGTTCCACCGGTTTGTACACCTTTGGCGAAACCCTGCATGTGTCCATACAGCGTACGGTAGGTATCTCCGTGCTGAATGATGACCGTGTTGCCGTAGCCGCCGCGACGGCCAGCCAGCAGAACCTTGCCATCGCCGGTTGCCTTGATCGGCGTACCGCGTGGCGCCGCATAATCGACGCCTTTGTGCGCGCGAATCTTGTTGAGGATCGGGTGTTTGCGACCCATCGAGAACATCGAGCTGATGCGGGCGAAGTCTACCGGTGTACGGATAAACGCCTTGCGCATGCTGTTGCCGTCGGCGGTGTAGTAATTGGTAGTGCCCTGTTTGCTGGTGTAACGCACTGCCGTGTAGGTCTTGCCGCGGTTGGTGAAGCGGGCGGAAAGAATATTGCCTGTGCCGACGTTTTTGCCGTTGACCACTTTCTGCTCATACACCACATCGAATTCGTCGCCCTTGCGGATGTCCTGAGCGAAGTCGATGTCGTAGCCGAAGATATTCGCCATGTCCATCGTCATGGTGTGCGTCAGGCCAGCACGTTGTGCGGACTGCGAAAGCGAGCTGTTGATCACGCCATGTACGTAGGCGTTGCGCACGTTGGGCTTGCTGATTTCGCGATTGAACACGAAGCCGGAAGCCGATTTCGACAGGCTGATGGTCTCGAGTTCGCTGAGTTTGGTGTGCAGCTGTTTGAGCTGGCCATCCGGCGACAACTCGAACTGCAGGGTCTGCCCGTTCTGCAGCTTGCTGAACTGTTTGGCTTGCTTGTCGCTGGCCAGTACCTCATGAACCGTGGAGGCGGGCAGGCCGACCTTTTCAAACAACGTCGAAAGCGTGTCACCCTTGCTGACAGTGACTTCCCGGTGATTGGGGTCCTTGGCAGCGGCCGGAGCCGGTTTTTCTGCCTCGGGCTGCGCGGCGGCGGTGTCCTGAGCCTGATCGTCAGCGTTATCGATCTGGGCAAATGGCGATTCTGTGGTTTCAGGTGTGGCTTGAGTGTCTTTCGCAGCGTCTTGGTCTTGTACGTCCTGATCCGGCATCTCCAGATCAAGGGCGAGGTTCGTTCGTTTGGCTTCGACTTCGCTTGAAGGGAAAACCAGGAGAGCCAGGCTCAACAACGCGGCGATGCCGCTTGCAGCGAGCAGGTGACTCTTCGGATAAAGCGGGGGCGCTTTAGGCGGTGTGTCTTTCATAGGTAATTTGACTTTGAAAAAGGTGAAATGGAAAAGATGAATGACATGATGAAGATGAAATAACTGTATAAAATATAACCAAAACCTGCTCGAAGCAACCCTTCCTGCGGATCAGTTGCTGATTCGCGGGTGAACGCTGGGCAAAACTTGTAATTGGGCTCTGATCTTGTAAGGTTGGTTCCCTTTGAATTGGGGGCTGAAATGAAGTCGGTTGAAGAACAGCTGGCGCTGATCAAGCGCGGTGCAGATGAACTCCTGGTCGAAGCTGAACTGGTCGAAAAGCTCAAGCGCGGCCAGCCGCTGCGTATCAAGGCTGGTTTCGACCCGACAGCGCCCGATCTGCACCTGGGTCACACGGTCCTTATAAACAAGCTGCGCCAGTTTCAGGATCTGGGGCATCAGGTCATCTTCCTGATCGGTGACTTCACCGGCATGATCGGCGACCCGAGCGGCAAAAGCGCCACGCGTCCGCCGCTCACCCGTGAGCAGGTTCTCGACTACGCCGAAACCTACAAGTCTCAGGTTTTCAAAATTCTCGATCCGGCCAAAACCGAGGTGGCGTTCAACTCGACGTGGATGGACAAACTCAGCCCTGCCGATTTCATTCGCCTGTCCTCGCAGTACACGGTTGCGCGAATGCTTGAGCGCGATGATTTCGACAAGCGCTATAAAAGCAACCAGTCCATTGCCATCCATGAGTTCCTTTACCCGTTGGTGCAGGGCTATGACTCCGTGGCCTTGAAGGCTGACGTCGAACTGGGCGGCACCGATCAGAAATTCAATCTGCTGATGGGACGTGAGCTTCAGCGCGCCTATGGGCAGGAGCCGCAATGCATCCTGACCATGCCATTGCTGGAGGGTCTGGATGGCGCCAAGAAGATGTCCAAGTCGCTCGGCAACTATGTCGGCATTCAGGAAGCGCCGGGCATCATGTACAGCAAGCTGGTGTCGATCCCGGATTCGCTGATGTGGCGCTACTTCGAGCTGCTGAGCTTCCGCTCGATGGAAGAGATCAGCGGGTTGAGGGCTGACTGCGAAGCGGGTGCCAATCCGCGTGATATCAAGATCAAGCTGGCTGAGGAGCTGGTTGCGCGCTTCCATGGTGAAGAGGCTGCAGCCACAGCGCATCGTTCTGCGGGCAACCGTATGAAGGAAGGCGAGCTGCCGGACGATCTGCCGGAGATATCCGTGGCTGTTATTGAGGATATGCCGATCTCGGCCGTCCTTAATAAAGCAGGCCTGGTAAAGAACGCTGCTGTTGCGCGTGACCTGCTGGCATCCGGCGGTGTACGCATAGATGGTGAAGTCGTGGACCGCAGCTTTATAGTCAAGCTGGGAGCGACGCATGTTTGCCAGGCTGGCAAGAAGGCTTTCGGGCGCATTACTCTGGTTTCTGACGAAAGTTCAAAATAACGATTGACGCCCTCTGTGATGTG
>NZ_ATDK01000224.1 GCF_000444135.1 Pseudomonas avellanae BPIC 631 | reverse complement strand
TGGCCAAACTGGATCGTGATGCGTTCTTCAATGCTGAGTTCATGATATGACATAGGTTCACCGTACCGGATTGGTCAGGTGTTGCGCTCAGTTTTTGCCGCCGCCCCCTAAATCTGCCGTTATCTGGAGCATCAAGAATATGTTAATCAACAAGGTTTTCACCCTTGCGGGTACGTGCGCGCTGATTTTACCACTCACGGCATCCGCAGACTTTATTGCCGACAGCAAGGCCACTATCGAGCTGCGCAACTTCTACTTCAATCGTGACTTTCGTAACGGCCCGCCCACCGCGCAGCGTGATGCAGCCGCAGAGTGGGCGCAGGGCCTCATGTTGCGATTCGAGTCGGGTTATACCCCAGGCACTCTGGGCCTGGGCATAGACGCCGTCGGCATGCTGGGCCTCAAGCTGGATGGTGGTGACGGCTCCGGTGGCACGGGCCTGCTGCCGGCAGACCTGAGTTCAAAGAACGGCCGTGGCTCGCAGGACGAGTATTCAAAACTTGGGCTGACGGCCAAGGCCAAGGTCTCGGAAACCGTGCTGAAGGTCGGCTCGCTGGCCTTTCGCACCCCCGTGGTCTCGAGCAATGACACGCGCCTGTTGCCGGCGACGTTCGAAGGCGCACTGCTTACCTCAAGAGATATCGACAAGCTGGTGCTGCAAGGCGGCAAGCTCGAGCAAATCAAGTTCAACAGCTCTTCAAACTATCAAGACTTCACGGGCAACCGCATCGGCGGCGTCAGCGATGATTTCCGCTTTGCCGGCGGCACCTACAGCTTCAACAAGGCCCTGAGTACAAGCCTGTACTACGGCAACCTGGAAAACGTCTATCGGCAGTACTTTGGCGGCGTGGTCTATGAGATACCCCTTGCCGCGCAACAGTCGCTGAAGTTTGACCTGCGCTATTCGAAAAGCACCGAGGACGGCAACTTCCGCGCCCTGGACAACCGCGCAGCCAACGGCATGGCGTCTTACACGCTGGGCAGCAACGTGTTCTCGGCGGCCTATCAGCGCATGAGCGGTGATGATCCGTTTCCGTACATCGCCAATTCCGACCCCTACCTGGTCAACTTCGTCCAGATCAACGACTTTGCCAACGCTCAGGAAAAATCCTGGCAACTGCGCTACGACTACAACTTCGCGGCGCTGGGTGTGCCGGGGCTGACCTTCATGAGCCGTTATGTCAGCGGCGACAATGCCTTGGTCGCCGGCAGCAACAGCGGTAAAGAGTGGGAGCGCGATACCGATATCGGCTATGTCATACAAAGTGGCTCTCTGAAAAACGTCGGCATGAAAGTCCGAAATGCAACGGTCCGTTCAAACTTCGGTAACGACCTGGACGAAACACGCCTGATCGTGAGCTACACATTGCCACTGTGGTAATAGCGATAAAAGTGATGCTGCTCAGCCAGTTGACCCGCCAGACCACTGATAATCTCAGCGCGACGCTCATAGCCTGTGCAGAGCTGGACTCTGAAGCTGGGCGACTCAGAAGTGTGGTTGATACGTTCAAGTTGTAGCCGACGACATGCCCGACTGCATGCTGACAGTGAGTGTGTGCAGTAGCGCTTTGTGAATAAGAGCGGGCTCGCGTGGAACAGTAACGTGAACCCCGGATTAGCCTTCTCTCAACCTGATATGGAAGCGACGGACAACAATGAACACTGCTCAGCTATCAATTCAACAGTACATAAAAGCCAAGGACGGTAATCGCCCGCATTTGTTGGACCAGGCCTTTGCGTCAGACGCGGTACTCGACATGGTCGTGCACACCGGATCTATCTCATTTCCACCCCACGTTGAAGGCATTGGGCCCATCGGTGATGTGCTGGTCAGGCGATTCGGCCAGACATTCGAAAACGTCTATACCTTTTGCATAGGGCTTCCACCTGAACCTCAGGCCAGGACATTCCAGTGTAAGTGGCTGGTCGGCATGTCCGACAAGAGCTCCGGCGAGGCCCGCGTGGGTTGCGGCCTATATGAATGGCAGTTCAGCGCCGAGTCGGGGCTTGTAGAGAGGCTCACTATCACCATCGAGCATATGAAAACCCTACCAGCGAGTGATGTGCACTGCATCATGAAGTGGGTATCGCATCTGGATTACCCCTGGTGCCACCCAGAAGCGTTGGCGAACAACTCTCCTGACATAGAGACGCTTGAAGAAGTGATCCAGTACGTTACGGCTGATAGTGCAATTTAACCCCTTCAAGCCACCCGCCGTACGCGGCGAGTGGGGGCACTTCGTCCTCGCCTTGCAAGCAGTCACCACTGGGTACGAGGGCGTTGCCGCGTATGAAATACCCCAAGGATTTGAAGGTGGTCACCGCGTACCCGATAGGGGATGAGATATGACCAGTTGGGCACTGCCCATTCACGCGTATTTTTGACTCGACCCTCACGGCCCATCGTAGGAAACCGGGCAAGTTTGTCTACGCTGGCGAAAATCGCATCTGAGAAATCATCAGCCGCCTTGGGGTTTTCAAGGGCTATATAGCTCGCTTCGTCTTCCAGGTTTTTGAGGGCTTTTTCAAGCCACTCAACCCGCATTCTTGCTCCAGCGGCGGGCGCGCATTAACGCAACCTGGCCATCGGTGGCAAATTTACCTTGATCAGCCTCTTCTACCGCCCGTTCAATCTGTGCAGTCAAAGCTCTCTCGTGCTCGATGTAATCGCGAAGCACATCCATCGCCAGATAGCTCACGGTTTGGCCATTCGTCTTGGCCAGATCAGAAAGCGAGTTCGAAAGGTCTTCCGGCAGGTTCAGGGATATCCCGGTCATGGCAGCCTCGATGGTGAGCGGTTGATGAGCATCTTACACCGGCAAGCGCTCACTTGGACTGGCAGGTCGTCGCGACTTTATTTCACAATTTTTGCAGCAGAGCCTGATCACGAGCGGCTCCGCGAACCTCTGGTACACGCCGAGTGCCATCCACTCGCTGCGCCTCAGGAACCGACCGGCTTATCTCACTATCCAGCCAACATCGTTTGGGTGCCTGGAAAGCACATAGCCACAACCATTGGGCACAGGGTTCGTGATTTCATACTCACGCCAGTCGGCCATTGCTCGCCCATCAATGCCCTGCGGCGTGCGCTCTATCAGCCACGCCACGGCATTGATGAACTGCCCGTGCGAAAACACTGCGATGTCTTGGGTAGGGTGCTCTGCGAGGAGAGCCAGGAAAGACTGAGCTCTGCCTATAAACTCCAGAAAGGATTCCGCGCCTGCGCCATCCCTAAACGCCGGGTCGGGCATGGCCCAATAGGCTTCGACCCAATCCTTTCTCTGAGCAACGGTTGTGTTGGTACACCGTGCGGGCTCGAGGTAGGTGAATTCCTGAATGGGCCAGGTTTCAAACGGAGTGGCAGGAAAGGTAGATACGGTGGCCATCGCAGTTGCCTGCGCTCGGGAGAACGGCGAGGCGACAATCAAGGCCGGAGCATGCGTGAATGACCGGGCCACTGATTGCGCTTGCTCGACACCCTTCAGCGTGAGGGGAATAGTGGCGTGATCCACACTGGCTTCGCCTGCGTTGGCAGCACTTTCGCCGTGACGAATTAGCCTGACGTGCTTCATTAACGAGGGCTCGTGCGTAGTAAAAGGCTGAGTTTCCCCTGCTGAAAATCAGTGTCCGGGGCGTAAAAAACGTTGATCACCACTCACGCGGAGCGATCAGCTCCTCGATGTCTGCATCGGGGAAACCATAAGCGTCTGCTATTCGTATGAAATCTTCACCAATGGTTTCGCGGGCGAAGGTCTCGATTTCGCTGCCATTTTCTTCAAACACTTCCTCCAGGTCGTTGATTTGCTCTGTCGCCTTGTGGGTCAGGGCATACAGTGCGGTCAGGCCGGAAGGCTTTTGCTGCTCGATTTCGTGACACAGATTGACCAGCACGTCTTCGCACATTTTTACAACGGCGTCAGGGAAATACTCGTCCTGATACATGCCTTTCAGAAAGGCGTGTTTGGCCATGGTTTCGTTGGTCAACTGCATGGGTATCCCTCTTAAGGTTATATGTTGATTGCCTGGTCTTTTCGCCGTCTGGCCTTAGCGGTTGATGACTGCCATTGCCACTTCTTTTATGTCACTAACAAGATGCCCTTCTCTCCATCGCCTGACGAGCCCCAAGGGCTTTTCTTTTTCGTGTCCAAGCGCGGGCTAATCCCTTTCTGGCCAGACTGAATAGCACTTCGTATCGTCATTCCCGATCTGGTCAGATAGAGCGTCAGTATCGCTCGTTAGTCGTTTACTCGAAACATCTTGAATGGATTGGCCTGAGCACCCGCTACTAAAGCTCCCCCCCAACCCCGTCGATATCCTGCCTACACCCCGCAATCATGGACTGATGAAATGGTTATCTCGCTCACACCCGGCAACAACACCTCTCCAACCGTCACCCTGCCTAATTCCGGCATCACGCTCACTCCGCAGCCGCTCACCGATGCGCAGAAAGAAGCGCTGAAGAACGCCGCCGCCAACACGCCAGCCGTCGTTTATCACCCGAGCACCGAGGTGCCTGCGACTACTGAGCCGATGGAAGCAGTCGATACCTGGATCGGCCGCTCGCAGTCGTCTGAGTTCCCGAAGATGGTGGCGCAGCACAGTAGCTCGACGGAGTCGCTGAAGACTTCGTATCAGGCGTTCAAGTCGACGTTGGCGTCTGTCTATCCGGATCTGGCCAGCAAGAAGTTCGGCTTCACGATCGAGGCGAACGGCAATTTGAAAGCGACCAACAGTGCCGGTGAATTGAACAAAGCGGACACCGAGCAGCTGAACTCGCTGTTGAATGCATCCAGTGGCTTGAAAGCGGCAGCCGCCACTTATCGGGAGACGGCTATCGATCTGGTCGATGCCGACTCGCCCTGGAGCGGCAGTTATCTGGGACGGTACAACCTGACCAAGGAGAACTTCGCCGATTCGCTGGACTTGAGTGCGTTGTTCATTCCCAAAACGTCGACGCCGTCCAAGGAACAGTCTGATGGCATGTTCTTCAATCAACTGGCCTACAAGGGTGTGCTGCACACTCAGGAAACGGAAGCGGCCATGCTCGCCAAGCGTGCAGCCGAAAAAGCCGCCACGGCAGGTTGATCACACCCCGTCAGCGACTCATCAGGCGTTGGGGCGGACGTAGTCGTTATCGAACTCGCCGCTTTTAACGAACTGAAAACCGTGGCGGAGGTAGAAACGGTTTGAGTCGCTTTCCTTCAGCGCGCCGACTCGTAATGTCGATGGCTTGCATCAGTCCACGCACCAGGGCTGATGGCGGGCTAAGCAAAGTGTGTTTTTTCATTCAGTGCGCAGTAACCCGGTCCTCATTTACCCACCCAACCGATCAGCCGCCTTACGGTAAACCTCATCTCGCTCACGCTTGTCCACAGCAACCACGAAGACCACAACCTGTTGGTCAATAACCTGATAAACCAGCCGATAGCCGCTGCTGCGCAGCTTGATTTTGTAGCAGTCGGGCAACGCATGCAGGCGATTTGCTTCAACACGCGGAGCAACCAGAATCGTAGCCAGCTTTTTCTTGAGCTGCTGACGCACGGTATCCCCTAATTTGTGCCATTCCTTCAGAGCTCGCGCATCAAATTCGAGGCTATAAGTCATCCAGTGAAACCTTGACCCGTTGCGGAGCCGCAAGGCGCTCGCGCACTGTTGCAAGCAAGACTTCGTCTTCCTCGGTCATCAGTACGGTCTTGAACGGTAGCTGGCCGCGCTCTGCCACGTACTGCAGGGTTTGACGCAGCAGTTCCGAAGGAGTGACGCCAAGCTTTTCAAGCTCGAGATAAGCACGAGCCTTGAGATCGTCGTCGATACGAACATTAATAGACGCCATCGGTACGGCCTCCGAGTGTAATGACATTAGTCTTTACACTGACGAAAAACATCTGCTTTTGCAAGCATGCGCACAGCTCACTTATAAATTTTCACGCCCGCTGGTCGCTTTCGATGGCGCCCGTGCAGCCGAAAAGGCCGCCACGGCAGGTTGATCACACCCCGTCAGCGACTCATCAAACGTTGGGGCGGACGTAGTAGTTATCGAACTCGCCGCTTTCAACGAGCTGAAAACCGTGGTGGATGTAGAAACGGTTTGAGTCGCTTTCTTTCAGCGCGCCGACTCGTAATGTCGACGCCGCTGCGTCCGCTTCGGCGAACACTTGGCGAAGCACCGCAGAGCCTGTGCCTCGCCCTTGCGCATCGGGTTTGATGTACAGGTGGTCCAGCACCAGACCATTGGCGAGCGCCTTGACGACGACGAAGCCGACTCTGTTGCCGGCAACCTCGATATAGCGTGTATCCGGCGCCGAGAAGCCTTCACGAAAACGCTCTCGAACGCGCACCGGATCGAACCGGCCAACGCGCTCGAGGCTTTCGCGCATGGCTTCGATACGCAGTGCAACGAGGGCTTCAAAGTCTTCAGGCTGAACGGTTGTTAGCGTGACGTGGGGACTATTTTTCAGGATCTGCTGCACTGTATTTGCTTGCGTATGAAAAGCTTGATGTCAAACACCCGATTCTTGAGTCACGCTCATCAGAAGATGAGCTCTGCGCCTGCTTTCAGTTCTGTCGGCCAACAGAATCGGCCAGGCATTCACTGTTCGTCGAGTCGCTTGCGAACGGCTTTTCCCAGGTTCGTCAGGCGATATCGCTGGTTGCTGCTAGTAGGTTTTTCAGGAATGGTCATGGCGATAACACCCTGCTCGAGCGCGGGCGAAAGGTAGCGTTTACGGAAGTGTTCCGCGTCGGTCAGCTTCAACTGGTGCTGGAGTTCTGACCGTTTGATGTCGCCATTTACGAGCACAATCAGCTTCTCGACTTCCGGGGTGACTTCCGGGGCGACTTCCGGGGTGACTTCCGGGGTGACTTCCGGGGTAAAGAACGTCAGGGTGACGCCAGAGTTTCCTTCGCTATGCCAGACAGGGGGCGCGAGGCCGTTATCTTGACAGGCCTGACGAATCAATACGCTGCCACGTCCCAGCTTTTCCATATACCCCTGCAAGTAAAGTGCGTGAGCAATATCAGGATTGCGCAGCACCGAAATGTGGCCCTGTTGCAGCTTGTTGGCATCGACGCCTTTAGGAAGGCTGCCGGAGTTCCAGATTTGCAGTCGGGCCGGGCTGATTTCTACTTTGATGCCGCCAGAAAAGCTGCTGTAGTCTCGATGAGCGAAGGCATTGACGACGCCTTCACGTATCGCCATCTCCGGGTACAGCGGTAAATCTTCACGCTGATTGCGGCGTTGGCTGAAGCGCGCTTTAACAGGGGTATTACGCATGATAAATGCGGATAGTT
This sequence comes from Pseudomonas avellanae BPIC 631, assembly GCF_000444135.1. Lineage (GTDB taxonomy): Bacteria > Pseudomonadota > Gammaproteobacteria > Pseudomonadales > Pseudomonadaceae > Aquipseudomonas > Aquipseudomonas avellanae. Next base: position 25,836 of record NZ_ATDK01000224.1, on the reverse strand, counting down.
GTTCGATCACCTCAGTCATCGGGCCTGCAAAATGTTGCAGATCCGGGTACTCGTCGGAGGTTTTGCTGCTGTAACAAACTGCGCGCACTCTTGCCTGAGGGTGACGGCGTGAAGGATCCTGAGCAAGCAAAACGTCGGCTGCGTTGGTAAGGCGACCGTACTTTGCAAGTGACAGTAACTGCAACTGGTGCAACAAACCCTGATCGGACTGTCGGACTTCCAACGGAATACGGGGTGCAGAAAGCAGCTTATGACAGGCTGTACGAGATAACTGCTGCTCATCCAGCTCAGAGGCAAATAGTCGTTCCCAACGCTCTGGCTCAATCTGCTTGCGCAAGACCATATCGCGAATGATGTCGATGCTGGCCTTTACCGTGCCCTCGCCCTGGCGGATATAGATGTCATTTCGAAAAGCGTAGGGAACATCCTTGCCTGAGGGCACCTCGATGACCAGCACCTGTCGATCGTCGATCTTCTGAACTTCAACCGAAAATAACACTGGAGGCTGGATCTGCGTCTTGAGCTGGGTCTCCATTTTCTGCGCCGCACGCTGAGCATCATCAACGCCGAGAATCTGGCCGTCGTTGTCGACCCCACACAACAGGTAGCCGCCTTGAGAATTGAGAAACGCGCAAACGTGCCGACCACATATCGACGTGCTCACGCGAGCCTTGAGCTCAAGGTTCTGGCTTTCGCCCAGCAGCAGCAGTTTTTTAAGTTGGGACAGGCTTCTATTCATGATCGTCCTTCAAACGCTGAGCGACCATTTCACTGTCACTTAAATGATCTCTGAGACGCTGCTCAAGATCCTGGTAGCGCGAGAATTGAGCCACGACGAACAGACCGGCATCATCATCACGATCAAACTTCTGGACCCAGTTACCTTGGCGATCGTTCAAGGGCAACTGCTCCATGGTGGCATCTTCGTACATGTCGATTACTTTCAGATCTGTGATCGAAGTGGCCTTGGGCTTAAGGCTTAAGGTTTGCCTTAGCTCCTGATTCTTGTAACCAAGCTCCCGGAGCAGGGTCCGCGCGAACACGACGTGATCATGAGCCAGAAACCATCGCGGCTTCTTCAGTTTGATAGCGAATTTCATCTCCTGATGGGTGATAGAAATACCAGTGGTATCTACACCGCTACCGTATTGAGGGGTGATGATACCCAGAAACAAATCACACTGCTGCACCGCTGCCAGGCAGTTTTGAAAGGCGGTCTGCCCTGATGACACGGGAATGGTGCCCTTGTGCGACATCAACACTTCATAACCAAAGCTGGTCAGCAGCGTGTAGACACGGTCCAGCAACTCTTCCACGCCGTAGACAGTCGAGGACACCATGATTTTGAGTTTCTTAACGTCCATGCTTTGACGAACCACTCCAGCTTTCAGCCCGCGGCCCTCGCAAATGCGGCAGGCTCACGGCGCTATATTGTCTTGAAGCGAAGAAAGGTACAGGCATGTGCCGTGACTGCCTAGAGGTGCTGAAAAGCACATCATCAAGATGGAAAACAGGAACGATTGTTTATGACACTATGCGACCAAATGCGTATCAGCGCAGCCACTCCTCTCGCGTCATCTCCCAGACTTCCACTTCAAACCGCCCGCCAACAAAATCATCATCGTACGAGCTCACTTTGCGCATGCCCTCGTTGATCGAAATGCGCCGCGAGGCTTCATTGGGCGCAGCCTTGGGCACCTGCATCAAGGGCATGCCCAGCACTTCGAACCACTGTCGATTGATGACAAGGCAGGCCTCTTTCATGTAGCCGTTGCCTTGCCAGTCCGGGTGCAACCAGAAGCCGCGGTTGTTGCCGGGATGGGTCATGAGGGTAATGCTGCCGATGATCTCTTGGGGCGCGCTCTGCAGACGGATCATCCAGTGCCACTCGGTGCCGCTTGCAATGGCGGGCAGCGCGACGTCTTGAATGTAGCGTAGCGCACCCTCTTGCGGGTAAGGCCAGGGGACGCGGTTGTTCAGGTATCGCACAATGTCCCATAACGGAAAACGCTGCTGAACAGCCGGCGCATCCTCAAGCTGAAGCGGTGTCAGCAGCAGGCGGTCGGTGTGCAGCGTGGGGGTAGTCGTCATGCGATGTTCCTTTCCGTTGAACAATGCTCACAGGATGAACGGTCCCGTATGCCGGGGTTTTAAGTCGAACTGCTTGATGCCGATGGGGGTCTATCCAGCATCTTTTACACATCGGTAAGCCCAGTGCCCAGAATCATTACGGATCAGACACCCCAAAAGGTGGTGGATGAGCAGCAGGTCAAATTATTTGGCTCGCCCAAGGAACGGCTGGATTTCTATCGACGCGAGATTCATTACGAAACCACCAACCTGTCCAATCGTACCAACGCCTATTTGTCGGCGCAGTCGTTTCTGGTGATTGCCTACGCGTCGTCGATGGCGAACATGAACACAGAATGGGGCGCGATGTTCACCCTGGTGGTGCCGCCAATGCTGGCCTTGCTGGGGCTGCTCAGTACGCTGTTCGCCTGGCCAGGCATTCGGGCGGCATGCGACATCATCCAGCATTGGCATCACAAACAGTCTCAGTTGCTGCTCAGCGAGCCTGTCATCGGGCTGACCTATGACGACTCGCCACTGTTCAGCGACTGGGAGTCCAGCGAAACCGGGCCGAAAAAGTCTTTACTGTTCTCCAAGCGCAGCCCTTGGCTGTTCAGCTTTTTCTGGTTCTTCCTCGGCGGCTTTGCGGTGTTCGTGCAGTTGATTGCGGACTGAGGGATGCCCTAGGCTTATGAGCTGATCGAGGTGCTGTAGACAGGCCCACAATGGCCGAATGTGACGCAGAGCGTCACGAAATACGTGCCCACGCTGGAGCGATCAGGAGATAGGCGACGTTCGTTGCCACGCCGCCGCCCTCGGATCAAAAAACGTTAATCGGATAATCAACGAAAATGCGCGTTTCGTTGCCTTCGCTGTTGTAGGCCTGTGCATCATCGGAGACGCGCAGGAACGAGTTGCGCAGGCGAATCGACAGGTCTTTGGCCGGGCCGCTTTGAACCACGTAGGTCAGTTGGCTGAATATCTCGCGCTCGGTGCCGTCGCCGCTGCCAGCGGTGCCATCGTCGATGTTGTCGCCGCGCACGTAGGCAGCCTTGTAGCTCAGGCCGGGCAGGACGAGGCCGGACAAGTCCACACCGTAGGCTGCTTGCCACGAGCGCTCGTCCTTGCCGTTGAAGTCGGACCAGTAGGAGTTGGCAAGGTAGATGGTGTTGCCGCCGTCGCCAAAACCACCGTCGTTGCGATAGCCTCCGTAGGCGTAGCCCATGTCACCGGTGCTGCGCTGGTGCGCCAGGGTGAAGGAGTGGATGCCGACGGCCCAGGTCGCTGCCAGGCTCCAGATTTTGTTGTCACGCGCATCGCTGGTGGTGAAGTCTTTATCCAGCTTGGTCTTGTAGCCGTTGAAATCGAAGGTCAGCGACTGGTCTTGCGGCAGGGCAAAGACGTAGTTCAGATTGACGTACTGCTTCTTGAGCACGTCTTCGTTGTCGGATGCGTAGAACGCAGCGCTGAATTCATCAGTGAATTTGTAGCTGGCACCGTAGACGTTGATACTTTTCAGATCACCGCTGTCGCGACCTTCAGCGCTTTTGCGGGCCTCTTGGGTGAAACGTCCTGCAACCACTTCAAGCCCGTCGAGCTCTTTCGAGGTGATCATGGTGCCGGTGTAGCTTTCTGGCAGCAGACGGGAATTGTCGTAACTCAGCACCGGCAATTGCGGCATCTGGTCGCCATATTTGATGACGGTCTTCGAGAAGCGCGCCTTCACCGCTGCACCTGCGCGAGACAGGTCATCGGCCGCTGCGCCACTGTCGCCCTGCTTGAAGAAATCGATACCGCCGTTGCCACTGCGGCCCTTGCCACCATCCAGGCGAATGCCGTACAGCGCAAAGGCATCGACGCCCACGCCAACCGTGCCTTGAGTAAAACCGGACGCGAAGTTGCCCATGAAGGCCTGGCCCCATTCGGACTTGTCTTCCCGGTCGTTTTTATAATCGCGATTGATGTAGGCGTTACGCAGGTTGACAGTCAGCCTGCTGTCCTCAACAAAACCCGTTGAATGTGCCTGCCCTTCGGCCATGGCCTGGCTGGCACTGATGATGCCCAAAGCGAGCATTCCCATACGTTTGGTTAGCATCTTGTCTTCCTTTTCTGCGAATTGACATGCGCTGTGGCGACGGCCAATGGCCGTCCCGGCTTCCAGCCTCTGAACAAGCAGTATAGAGAGCCGCACGAGAATCGCAGTGGACTACTGATGCACGTACAAGGGGTCTGGCCACAGGCAGTGGGGCGCGAATCCTAGTCCCGGTGCCTGAAGGTGTCAAACGCGCAGATGGCCGAGCCAGAGCGTTCGGCCTGAGTGTTGTCTAGTCAGTCAGAACGCGGAGCAATGCTTCAAATTCGGCATCGTTGAACAGTCCTGCCGGGTAGCGCCGCAACAGCATCGCACGCACATCCGGTCTTGGTTTCGCAGGCCTGGTTGTCCTTAACCAATCCGCCATCAATTGGCGGGCCTCGTTACTGGGAGAAGCAGAGAAACCACGAACATACTGCTGGTTCATACCTGCTTTCATAGCGAAAACCTCTTGATTCATGAGGGGCTAAATCTACTGCCGCCGTGTGACAGTCAAGCTGATGAAACGGTTTTTCGCCAATCGGATTTACAACAATTTCCACTGAGCCTGCGTGAAATGTAGTTATAAGATAACGAAAAAAAGCCCATCAGATGATGAGCTTGATAGAGCAAGATCGGGACCAACTAGTTGCTGTCAGATACAACTAGTCATGAAGCACTAGGCCTTGAAAGGGGCTGGCTGCTGCTGCGTCAGGCAGTGAATATTGCCCCCGCCGAGCAGCAATTCCCGGCCAGGTGCCATCACCACTTCGTGCTCCGGAAACAGCTTTTGCAGGATTTCACGGGCCTTTTCGTCCATCGGATCATCGAAACTCGGCGCGATAATGCCGCCGTTGACGATCAGGAAATTCACATAGGAGCCGGCCAGACGCACCGATGGGTTGCGTTCCTGGCTACCGTGCACCTGATCGACGCCTGCACATTCTTCTTCTGTCGCGAACAATGAGCCGGGAATCGGCATTTTATGAACGATAAACGCACGACCCTGCGCATCACGGGTGCTTTCCAAAATACTCAACGCGGCGTGGCAGCGTGGGTAGTTGGGGTCTTCGGGATCATCGGTCCAGGCCAGTAACACTTCGCCCGGACGGATATAGCAGCAGAAGTTATCCACATGCCCGTCGGTTTCGTCGTTGAACAGGCCATCCGGCAGCCAGATGATCTTATCCACAGCCAGGTAGTCGCTGAGGACCGTTTCGATCTGTTCGCGGGTCAGGTGCGGATTACGGTTGCGATTGAGCAGGCACTCTTCGGTGGTGATCAACGTGCCTTCACCATCGACGTGGATCGAGCCGCCTTCCAGCACGAAGCCTTCGGTGGCATAACGTGGGCAACGCTCGATTTCCAGCACCTTGCTGCCCACTTGCGAGTCCAGATTCCACGGCGCGTACAAGCCGCCATCGAAACCGCCCCAGGCATTGAACTCCCAGTTCACGCCACGCAGTTCGCCACGTCCATTGATGACGAAGGTCGGGCCGCTGTCGCGCACCCAGGCGTCGTTGCTGCTCATTTCCACGACGCGAATGTTGGGCATGTCCAGCCGCGCACGGGCGTTGTCGTACTGCGCGGCAGACACCGCCACCGTGACCGGCTCGAAGCGGGCGATGGCCCTGGCGATGGCAACGTGGGCGGCCTGGGCGAGCTTGCCACCCAGACGCCAGTTGTCCGGGCGCTCTGGCCAGACCATCCAGACCTGGGTTTGCGGTGCCCATTCGGCTGGCATGTGAAAACCGTCGGCGCGTGGCGTGCTGTTGAGCGTGGTCATGGCGATCAGGACTCCAGCGAACCGTCGAGGGTCTTGACCGCGCCGTACAGGTTCGGACGGCGATCACGGAACGTGCCCCACGCGCTGCGAATGTGCTCCAGCTCGTCCAGGTCGAAGCTGTGGACCAGCACGCCTTCTTCGGTTTCATTGAGCTCGGCGACTTTTTCGCCGAACTGGTTGGCGATGAACGACGAGCCATAGAAGGTGATGTCGTAGCCGTCCTGCTCTTCGTTACCGATGCGGTTGCTGGCGATCAGCGGCATCAGGTTCGCGCCGGCATGGCCTTGTTGCACGCGCTGCCAATGGTCGCGGGAGCTGATGGTCTTGTCATGTGGCTCGCTGCCGATGGCGGTCGGGTAGAAGAGGATTTCTGCACCCTGCAACGCCATGCTGCGCGCGCACTCCGGGAACCACTGGTCCCAGCAGATGCCGACGCCGATTTTCGCGTAACGGGTCTGCCATACCTTGAAGCCGGTGTCGCCTGGGTTGAAGTAGTACTTTTCGTGGTAGCCGGGGCCGTCCGGGATGTGGCTCTTGCGGTAGATGCCCAGGTTGGTGCCGTCTGCGTCGATGATCGCAATGGTGTTGAAACGCGCACGCCCTGCCAGCTCAAAGAAGCTGATCGGCAGCACGACTTGCAGTTCTTTGGCGATCTTCTGGAAATGCTTGATCGCAACGTTGGACTCCAGGGTAGTCGCCAACTGCAGATAGTCCGCGTTCGGCTTCTGACAGAAGTACGGGGTTTCGAACAGTTCCTGAATCAGGATGATCTGTGCGCCCTTGGCGGCAGCTTCACGCACCAGCTTTTCAGCGGTCTCGATGTTGGCTTCCAGATCCCAGGAACAGGCCATCTGGGTAGCAGCGACAGAAACGATACGGCTCATGAAAATATCTCCAGGGGCGGATGCAAAGGACTTATCACCATAGCAGACGGGCGATGACGATTATGGGGGCCTTTATAGCGGATAAAAATCGACTTTAAAAGCTAAAAAAATATCTGTTTATCGTTTTAAGGCCAATTATATCGATATGAATCTGATTACAATGCCAGCTTGGGACTCGCTGGCCTTTTCGCGGACAAACGAAGCGTCGCCCGGTCCGCTCCCACGGCCTCCGGCCAGAAGCAGAAGCAGACTCGGGTGTGACGATAGTGTCCGGGCGCCACCTATCGTGCCCATGCTCCGCGTGGGTATGCCGTTCTGGACGCTCTGCGTCCTCTATTACAGTTCGTGGAGGACCTTCGACACGTTATCGACAAAAAAATCCACACTCTGGCGGGTGGTGCACATCGGCGGTTTGATTTTCAGGATGTTCAGGTGGTCGCCGGTCGGCTGCATGAAGATGCCCAGTTCACGCAGGCGCTCGCAGAGTTGCGCGGTTTCTTCTGTGGCAGGCTCAAGAGTCTGGCGATTGCGGATCAGCTCCACACCCAGATAAAACCCCATGCCATGCACCGCGCCCACCAGCGGATGTATATCGGTCAGTGCCTGCAGGCGCGCTTTGAAGTGGTCGCCGACACTCCGCGCGTTGTCCCACAGTTTTTCTTCCTCCATGACCTCCAGCACTGCCATGCCGATTCGGCAACTGACCGGGCTGCCGCCGGATGACGAGAAGAAATAACCCTCGGCCTCCAGCGCCTCGGCAATCTCACGACGGGTAATGACCGCGCCCAGCGGGTGGCCGTTGCCCATGCCCTTGGCCATGCTGATGATATCCGGGACCACGCCCTGCTCTTCAAAGCCCCAGAAGTAATGACCCAGGCGGCCATAGCCCACCTGCACTTCATCAGCAATGCACACGCCACCCACCGCGCGAACCTTTTGATACACCTGTTGCAGATAGCCCGCCGGCAACGAGATGCCGCCCGCATTGCCATACACCGGCTCGCAGATAAAACCCGCCACCTGGCGCTGCTGTTCGGCCAGCGCTGCCAGCACCTGATCGACACTGCGCACGTACTCCGGCGCGCTGTCTGCGCCACGAAATGGCCCGCGATAGGTGTTGGGCGCGGTGACCGGGTGCACCCAGTCGGGGCGGGTGCTGAGCGCCTGCGGGTTGTCGGCGATTGACGTGGAAATGGCATCGGTTGCCACCGACCAGCCGTGATAAGCCTCCAGCACGCTGAGCACGTCGCGCCCGCCGCTGTAGGCCCAGGCCAGCCTGATCGCCAGGTCATTGGCCTCGGTGCCGCTGTTGACCAGAAAAACCCGGTCCATTCCATCGGGCGCAAGCTTGAGCAGACGTTCGGAAAACTCGGCAATCGCTGCATAGTGAAAACGCGAGTTGGTGTTGAGCAGCGACCACTGCCGCGCCGCTTCATAAGCCATGCGCGGGTGGCCGTGGCCGAGGACCGCGACATTATTGAGCATGTCCAGATAGGAGCGGCCCTGCATGTCGATCAGGTGATTGCGCCAGCCGCGCTCGATCTGCGGCGGTGCTTGATAGTAATGTTTTTGCGAGCGGGCGAAGCTGGCATCACGGCGCGCCAGCAACTGCGCGGGGTCTGCAAGCGCCGGCGCGTCGCACTCAAAGCCGAGCAGCCTTGAAGGCGATGGGCAGAACCTGCACCAGGCGGCCGCCCAGGATGGCGTGGTGAACAGTGGCGGGCTAAGGTCTGTCGCGGTGCACAACTGCAGCAACAGCGAACCGCCGCCCTGCCCGATCAATGCGCCTGCTGACACGTGATCCGCCAACGAAGCATCCGGCAAAACGCCCCACAGCTTCAGGCTTATTGCGTCACCGACCAGCAGCAATGCCGCATCTGCCGTCAGTCGCAAAGTGCCGCTGAAGGGTGCATGCAGAGCGGTGCCGGCGGGCACGTGCAGTTCAACGTGCAAGGCGAACGTCTCGGGTTCTTTCGCGCAGTCAGGCAAGGTGCGCGACAGCCGATACTCGCCGAAACGACTGGCCGCCAAGCCATCGTCACCGGCCGCTTGCGAGAGCAGATATTCATCGATACCGCCCTGCTCCCAGTTGCCCGCAACGAAGTGCTCACTGAGCACGCCCAGATCAACCACTGTCGGCTTGAGCCCCGTCAGACCGGGCAACAGCGACTGGTAGACGGGCTGATCGACAGACGGGAGATCTACCCCTGCCGCCTGCAGAATCGCCGCTTCCATCAGGGCCATCGGCACAGAAGTCGCGACGTCGAAGATGTTCCATTCGCCAGCAAGGTTGGCCTGAATGTAAGCGTTGTCTGGCTCGACGCTGGCCTGCTGCTCGCTGCTGAGGACCAGCACCGCAGAACGCGCCACGATCAGCGGCCAGAGCGCCTGCAACTCTTCACGCTTCAGCGGATTGAGCGCGTGGTAGGCGCGAATGGCCGGCAGGATGTACAACGGATCGCCCTCGGCATGGTGCAACAGCGCCGCGCAGGTCACCGACAGGTCGGCCACTCGCCAGGTGCTCACCAGATCGCCGAAGTCGATCAACCCCTGCATTTGCCACTGGCGCTGCGAATCACGCCGCCAGACGACGTTGTGCTCGGTGATATCCAGGTGCACCGCCTGTATCGGCAGTGAAGGGATCAACGGCAACAAGCGCCGATGCGCCTGCTCGCCCGCTTCCATCACGCAGGCACGGGCGTCGGCGTCCTTGATGACGGGCAGCAGGTGCTTGATCAGCGCGTGAGCATGGCGCGGGTCCCATTGCAGGATGCGCTCCAGGCCAGGATGCTCGAAATCGGCCAGCGCCAGATCAACGCAAGCGCACAACTCGCCCAGCCCGACCACGATGTCATGGCTCAGGTGCCCGACATGCCCCAGCGACTGCCCGTCGATAAATTCCAGCAAGCGCACGTGCACCGCCTGCCCATCAACATCGACGGACAACAGCTGCTCAGTGTCATTGGCGCGTATCACGCCGGGCACACTGACTGCGCGGTGGCTGGCCAAGTGTTGCAAAGCCGCGTGCTGGGCCATCAACTCGCGGGTCGAATACGCCCCGTGGCAGATTTTCAGCACGTAACGCCGCTTGTCGGTTTCAAGCAGAAAGTTACGATCCTGCTGGCTGCCCAGCGTTTTCAGCGTGCCGCTCAGGCCGTAATGCTGCGCAAGCAGTTGCAGCGCCTCCTCAACGCTCACTTCGGGGCACGGCAGACTGGAGCGGCGGATGAGCGTGGCGAGCGGCATTGAAAAAACCTCGATCGTGTTATCAGGCCTCGGCTCGGCGAGCAGGGCTTTATAGGCAGTCGGGCGACTATAGCAATCGGGCCGATTGATTCAGGTCGAAAATCGGCAGAGTTTTATTCGTTCGAGTGCTCAGGTTTAATGACCTCATCCTGCCATACGCGCTCAAGCGCTATGCTGCACTACTTCCAGAACACACAAGAAGGTCAGTTCATGCGAATACTCGTCACTGGGGGCGCGGGCTTCATCGGCTCCGCACTGATCCGCCATCTGATAAACAACACCGAACACGACGTGCTGAACTTCGACAAATTGACCTACGCCGGCAACCTTGAGTCGTTACAGTCGATTGCGAGCAACACGCGTTATGAATTCGTGCAGGCTGACATCTGCGATCAGGCCAAGGTCAGTGCAGTGCTGGAGCGGTTCGCGCCCCAGGCGATCATGCACCTGGCGGCCGAGTCCCACGTAGACCGTTCCATTGATGGCCCTGCCGAGTTTGTGCAGACCAATATCGTCGGCACTTACAGCCTGCTGGAGGCCACGCGCGCCTACTGGTTGAAGCTGCCGGACGTCGAGCGTCAGGCGTTCCGCTTTCACCATATATCCACCGACGAAGTGTACGGCGACCTGCACGGTGTCGATGATCTGTTCACCGAAACCACGCCCTATGCGCCCAGCTCGCCTTACTCCGCGAGCAAGGCTGCGTCCGATCACCTGGTTCGCGCTTGGCATCGTACTTATGGCCTGTCGGTGGTAGTGACCAACTGTTCCAACAATTACGGGCCGTTCCACTTCCCCGAAAAGCTCATCCCGCTGGTGATTCTCAACGCGCTGGCGGGCAAGCCGCTGCCGGTATACGGCAATGGCCTGCAAGTGCGCGACTGGCTGTACGTCGAAGACCACGCGCGCGCGTTGCTCAAGGTCGTGACCGAAGGCGACGTCGGTGAGACGTACAACATCGGTGGCCATAACGAGCAGAAGAACATCGACGTGGTGCGCGGCATCTGCTCACTGCTCGACGAGCTCGCCCCGCAGCACCCGGACGGCGTGCAGCATTACAGCGACCTGATCACCTACGTGGTGGATCGACCGGGCCACGATCAGCGCTATGCCATCGATGCCAGCAAGATCGACAATGAGTTGGGCTGGACACCTGAAGAAACCTTCGAATCCGGGCTGCGCAAGACTGTGCAGTGGTACCTGGACAACCTGGATTGGTGCCGCCGGGTTCAGGACGGCAGTTATCAGGGCCAGCGACTGGGTTTTACTGATTCAAAAGACCTGATTGCCTGAGCACCGCACTTTTCGACTGGCACGCCTGAGTGCAGACTGTCGAACAGCCACCATTTATTGAAGATTGCAGGGGAAGTCACGTGAACGTAGTAGCCACACAATTGCCGGAAGTCCTGATTCTGGAACCCAAGGTATTCGGTGATGAACGAGGCTTCTTCTATGAAAGCTTCAACGCCAGGGCTTTTCAGCAAGCCACTGGCCTGACCCGGCAGTTTGTGCAGGACAACCACTCGCGCTCGCAACGAGGCGTGCTGCGCGGCCTGCATTATCAGATCGAAAACGCACAGGGTAAGCTGGTGCGCGTCACTGTCGGCAAAGTGCTGGATGTGGCGGTGGACATCCGCCGCAGTTCGCCGAACTTCGGGCAGTGGGTAGGCGTCGAGCTGTCCGCTGAAAACGCCCGTCAGTTGTGGGTTCCGGAAGGTTTTGCGCATGGTTTCGTGGTGCTCAGCGAGCATGCCGAGTTCCTTTACAAGACCACCGACTACTACACGCCTTCGGCCGAGCGCTGTATCGCCTGGAACGACCCGGACCTGGCGATCGACTGGCAGTTCGACGGTGAGCCCAGCCTGTCAGCCAAGGATCAGCAAGGCAAAAGCCTGAAAGAGGCCGATCTGTTTTCCTGAGCCGATGACCGCAGGCACCGTGGCGCAATGTCGGGGTGCCTGACACGTCGGCGGCGGGCATAATACGCGCCTGATGCCCACGTCAGGATCGACCGGGTGTTTCTGTTGCCTGCACCGGCCTTCTCGCCGGCAGGCATCGTCAATCACTCGGCGACGGCCAATCGATGACCATGACTCCCGCTCTGCCGCCCCGCCCACGCTGGCGCAGCCTTGCCCTGCTGGCGCTGTGCCTGGCGCCGTTACTGTGGCCGCTGGAGCATCTGGCCGAGCGTTATTACCGCAGCGTATTGGCCAATCAGAATCGCCAGACTCTGGACCTGTACGTCGCCAACCTGCTCGGCACCCTGCACCGCTACGAAACCCTGCCGCAGATTCTCGGCGACCTGCCTGCCTTGCGCGGCGCACTGGTTGCACCGCATGACAGCGAGACGCTGAAAAACGCCAATCGCCTGCTCAGCGACATAACGCGCCAGACCGGTGCCGACGTCATGTACCTGATGGACGCCAACGGCCTGACCCTGGCGGCGTCAAATTCGCAGCAGAAAGACAGCTTCATTGGCCGCAACTTCTCGTTTCGTCCTTACTTCATCGATGCGCTGGCGGGCAGAACCGGGCGTTTCTTCGGCTTGGGCACCACCTCGGCCAAGCGGGGCTACTTCTTCGCCGGGCCGGTACGCGATGGCGAGCGGGTGATCGGCGTGCTGGTGGTCAAGGTCGATCTGGACCACACCGAAACCCTGTGGGGCAAGACCCCCGAGCAACTGTTACTGACCGATCAGAGTGGCGTGGTGATTCTCACCTCCAACCCGGAATGGCGGTTTCGGGCGACCCGCGACCTGACCGATGACGAGAAAAAGGCCATCGTGGCGATCCAGTCCTACCCAACCCGCGATCCGCGCCCGTTGAAGATTGATGAGCACGCCTGGCTGACCCAGACCCAGGCTATCGAGGAGACCGGCTGGAACGTGAATATCCTGGCGCCCCGCGCACTGGTTGATCGTCAGGTGCGCACGGTGGTGGCGATTGGCGGCGCGGCGCTGCTGGTATTGATGCTGCTGCTGGGCTTGATGATGCAGCGTCGTCGTCACTACCTGGACCGCATCGCCTTCGAGGCCAAGGCGCGGCGCGAGCTGGAAATGCGCGTGATCGAGCGCACCAGCGACCTTGAAGGCCTCAACAGCCGACTGCGTCAGGAAGTGCTGGAGCGTGAACAGGCGCAGCAGGAACTGGTGCAGGCTCAGGACGAACTGGTCCAGACCAGCAAACTGACCGCGCTGGGTACCATGTCGGCGAGCATCAGCCACGAATTGAATCAGCCGTTGGCCGCGATCCGCAGTTATGCGGAGAACGCCGAAGTGCTGCTCGATCATCAGCGTACCGAAGAGGCGCGCGGCAACCTCAAGCTGATCAGCGAGCTGACCGGGCGCATGGCCTCGATCATCGCGCATTTGCGCGCCTTCGCCCGCCGCGACCGTCACGCGCCTGAAAGTGTCGCGCTGCAACCGGCGCTGGATGACGCGCTGGCATTGCTGACCAAGCGCCGTCGCGCCATGGAAGTCGAACTGATCCGTGACCTGCCCGACGCGACGCTGTGGGTGCAGGCCGGTGAGACGCGTCTGCGTCAGGTGCTCGGCAATCTGCTGGCCAACGCGCTGGACGCCCTCACCGAAAAAGGCCCGCCGCGCAGGCTGTGGATAAGTGCCGAGCAAACCGCCGAGGGCGTCAACCTGTACATTCGTGACAACGGCCCCGGCTTTTCTCAGGAAGCACTGGCGCGGGCCCGCGAGCCATTCTTCACCACCAAGACCCGCACCCAGGGCCTTGGGCTTGGGCTGGCGATCTGCGACACGCTGATGCGCGCGCTGGGCGGCGAGTTACTGTTCGCCAACCACCCGAGCGGCGGCGCAGTGCTGACCCTGCGCCTGCGTGCCGGCGCTTCCGGGGCCAATCTTCAACCGCCAGAGGACCTTTCCGCATGAGTTCGGAAACAGCCATCGACAGCCAGATTCAAGTGGTGCTGATCGACGACGATTCGCACCTGCGCCAGGCCTTGCGCCAGACGCTGGACCTGGCCGGTCTGAACGTTTTGTCGCTGCCCGAGGCCTCGGGCCTTGCCGAACGCATAGGCCGCGACTGGCCGGGCGTGGTGGTCAGCGATATTCGTATGCAGGGCATGGATGGCCTGGAACTGCTCGACCAATTGCACGAGCAAGACCCCGACCTGCCGGTGCTGCTGATCACCGGTCACGGAGACGTGCCGCTGGCGGTGAAAGCAATGCGCGCGGGGGCTTATGACTTTCTGGAAAAACCCTTTGCCAGCGACGCCATGCTCGACAGCGTGCGCCGGGCTCTGGCGCTGCGTCGTCTGGTGCTGGATAACCGCAGCCTGCGTCTGGCCTTGAGCGATCGCCAGCAATTGAGCACCCGGCTGATCGGCCAGTCGCCGTCGATATTGCGTCTGCGCGAACAAATCGGCGCCCTGGCCGGAACGCGCGCCGATGTGTTGATTCTGGGCGAAACCGGTGCGGGCAAAGAAGTCGTCGCCCGTGCCCTGCATGATCTGTCCAACCGCCGCAACGGCCCGTTCGTGGCGATCAACGCCGGGGCGCTGGCCGAATCGGTAGTCGAAAGCGAGCTGTTCGGTCATGAGCCCGGTGCGTTTACCGGCGCGCAGAAGCGGCGCATCGGTAAGTTCGAGTTTGCCAATGGCGGCACGCTGTTCCTCGATGAAATCGAAAGCATGAGTATGGACGTGCAGGTCAAGCTGCTGCGCCTGTTGCAAGAGCGCGTGGTGGAGCGGATGGGCAGCAATCAGCAGATCCCGCTGGATATCCGCATCATCGCCGCCACCAAGGAAGACCTGCGCCAGGCGGCGGATCAGGGCCGTTTCCGGGCTGACTTGTATTACCGGCTGAACGTGGCCTCGCTGCGTATCCCGCCATTGCGCGAGCGTGGCGAAGATGCGCTGATGCTGTTCGAGTATTACGCCGACGCGGCCAGCATGCGTCACGGTATTCCCCAGCACGAACTCAAGCCGGGCCAGCGGGCGCTGTTGTTGCGCCATAACTGGCCGGGCAATGTGCGCGAACTGCAAAACGCCGCCGAACGTTTTGCGCTGGGCCTGGAACTGGAGCTGGAAGGCGGCGACGCCGAGCAGGCGCCACCGCCGGGCGGGGGGTTGAGTGATCAGGTGGAAAGTTTCGAGCGGGCCTTGATCGCCGCCGAGCTGGCTCGCCCACACAGCTCGGTGCGCAGCCTGGCCGAAGCGCTGGGTGTGCCGCGCAAAACCCTGCACGACAAACTGCGCAAACACGGCCTGACGTTTGGCGACAGCGGTGGAGCGTCCGATGACAACGATTGAGCCCAAGGATGACCTGGCGGCCCGCGAACTGGAGCGGGTGCTGCACCGCGACATTCCGCTGACCCGCGACATGGGCATGCGCGTGATCGACTGGCACAAGCACACGCTGCGCCTGCATGTGCCGCTGGCCCCCAACGTCAACCACAAGAGCACGCTGTTCGGCGGCAGCCTGTACTGCGGCGCAGTGCTGGCCGGCTGGGGCTGGTTACACCTGAGGCTGCACGAAGTGGGCATCACCGATGGGCATATCGTGATTCAGGACGGACAGATCAGTTATCCGCTGCCGGTGCGCAGCGACGCGATTGCTCGCTGCGATACGCCGGAGGTCGCGCAGTGGGAAAAATTCCTCACCACCTACCAACGCCGAGGCCGCGCGCGCCTGACCTTGCACACCTGCATTACCGCGCAGGACAGTGACGAACAGGCCGTGCGGTTTGTCGGGCAGTTTGTGTTGCATCGGTGAAGCTTGTGCGCAGTGGATTCACTGGTCTCAGCGTTGTAAGTAGGCCTGTGTGCGAACCGGGCGACGCTTCGCTTGTGTGGGAGCGGACTTGTCCGCGAACTGCCGGGAACCGGCAGTAAACTCGGCCGCCTCGGTGTGCCAGACACAGCCAAGGTGACCGGTTTCAGGGCCGCTTCGCAGCCCATCGCGAACAAGTTCGCTCCTACGCCCGCCGGGCAGAAGCCTTGAAGCCCGCCTTCAGGACTGTGCCAATACCAGCAGTTTGTCGCGCCAGGCGGCGTTGGCGGGCAGGGCCAGGAAGAACGGGTTGAGCAGCGATTCGCGTGCCGGGTAGCTGAACGGCTGGCCGTCCAGTTGCAGGACCGCGCCACCCGCGCCCTCGAGTACGCCTTGCGACGCAGCGGTGTCCCATTGCGAGGTCGGGGCAAGCCTTGGGTAGCAATCGGCAGCGCCTTCGGCCAGCAGGCAGAATTTCAGCGAACTGCCGATATTGGTCAGTTGCAAAGGCCCTAGCCCGTTCGCCAGACCGGCCAGCAGGTGTTCCTGCTCCGGGCTGGTGTGGCGACGGCTGGCGACCACGGTGAAGGTTTGCCCTGCACCCGGCTGATTGCGCACGGCAATCGGCTCGACGTGATCGGTATCATCGCTGCGCCACGCACCCAGCCCTGCACCGCCGAAGTAGCAGCGGTTATTGGTCGGCATCGACACCACACCGAACACCACCCGACCATGCTCGATCAGCGCAACGTTGACGGTGAACTCTTCACTCCCCGAAATGAACTCCTTGGTACCGTCCAGCGGGTCGACCAGCCACCAGCGCTCCCAGCTCGCACGCTCGCTGAGCGGGATGTCGGCGTCTTCTTCAGAGAGCACATGAATACCGGGATCGAGCGCCTGCAAGCCTTCGACCAGTACCTGGTGCGCGGCCAGATCGGCGGCGGTCACTGGCGAATCATCCGTCTTGGTGGTCACCGTGACGTTGGCGCGCCAGAACGGCAGGATCACTTCCCCCGCCAGTCGTGCCAGCTCTATTACCGGGGCGAGCAGTGGGTGTGGCAGGTTTTGCAAGGCATCGGTCATGGCTGGAACAGTCCACGCTGGGTCAGCAGGTCACGGGTGAGGTACAGCGCGGCAAGTGCACGGCCTTCGCTGAACTGGGCATTCTGCGCCAGACTCGACAGCTCGCGCAGGTTGATCCGGTCAACCCGAATCGGCTCGGGCTCGTCGCCCTCCAGCCGCTCCTCGTAAAGGTCGGTGGCCAATACCACCTGAATCTTCTGGCTCATGTAACCGGGAGAGAGTGACAGTTCGGTCAGCAATTCCAGAGTGTGCGCCCCAAAACCGGCTTCTTCCTTGAGCTCGCGGTTGGCGGCCTCAAGCACGTCTTCGCCCGGCTCGATCAGGCCCTTGGGCAAGGACAGCTCGTAGGCATCGGTGCCGCCGCAATATTCTTCGATCAATACCGCGTGGTCGGCATCGAGCATGGCCACGATCATCACGGCACCGGGGCCCGTGCCTCGGCTGGCCAGACGCTCATAGGTCCGCTCGACGCCGTTGGCAAAGCGCAATTGCAGCTCTTCAACGCGGAACAGACGACTGCTGGCGACAATTGCGCGGGCAAGTACGGTAGGTTTCTGACGCATGACAGGCTCCTTTACATGAACGAGGTACTATACCGAGCTTTTCCCGATGTCTGTGTCGGATATGCTTGACCCGACACCAACCCCCTGACGAGGCCAGAATGCTTTCCATGCCCTGGAGCGAAATCGATACCGTCCTGCTGGATATGGACGGCACGTTGCTCGACCTGCATTACGACGAACACTTCTGGATGCAACACCTGCCGCAGCGCTATGCCGAACTTCACGGCATCAGTTTCGCGATGGCCTGGCTGGAATTGAAGCCGCTGTTTGAAAACAATGCAGGCACGCTGAACTGGTACTGCCTGGATTTCTGGAGCACCGAGCTTAAACTGTCAGTTCGCGACCTGAAACGGGAAATTGCGCACATGATTGCGCTACGCCCGGACGCCGAAACCTTTCTGGCGGCCATCAAGCAAGCCGGCAAGCGGGTGATCATGATCACCAATGCGCACCGCGACTCGTTGTCGCTGAAGATGGAGCGCATCGAGCTGGCACCTTATTTCGAGCGCCTGATCAGTTCCCACGATTACGGCTTCCCCAAGGAGAGCCAGCATTTCTGGGACGCTTTGCAGGCCGAAATCGCGTTTGATCCGGCGCGCAGCCTGTTCATCGACGACACCCTGCCGATCCTGCGCAGCGCGCGCCACTTCGGCGTCGCTCACTTGTTGGCCGTCAGCCAGCCCAACAGCCAGAAAGGCCCGAAAGACACCGAAGAGTTTGCCGCCGTGGGCGACTACCGTGAGTTGATCAAGGGTTTGTAACCCTGATACGTGCCCCTTTTAAAACGGCGGGCACGTTCTTCAGATCACGTCTCTGATTACTTCGGAATGCGAAGCTTCTGACCCGGATAGATCCTGTTTACGTCCTTGAGCATCGGCTTGTTGGCTTCAAAGATTTTCTGGTACTGATTGGCATCGCCGTACACGCGCGTGGAAATAGCGCTGAGGGTGTCGCCCGACTTCACTTCGACGTATTCGGACTCGGCAGTCTCGCCGCCCGCAACAGTCATTTGGTCGTCGACTTTATCCACGCCATGAATATTGCCCAGCGTCACGACAATCTTTTCCCTTTCCTCCTGATTGGCGACCTGGCCTTTGACGATGACAGTGCCGCCGTTGACTTCGGTCTGCACATTGGGATTGCCCAGACCCACCTCGGAAATATGCTTTTTCAATACTTCGTCTGCGTTCGCATGGTCTGGCGTCAGTGCGTGCAGAATTTTATCGCCGGTTTCTTTGATAAAACTGATCAGGCCCATTCTCTAGATCTCCCATAGTGTGGTTCAAGGAATGTCGCTATAACTGTAGCCCTTATAAGTCAAGGGCTGCAGGCTTCCGACCAACGTTGCTCGACCATCGTTCAGCCTGAAAGCGTAGAATCGGCTGCCTGGACGGCCTACCGGAGTGCACATGGACATCAAGCAACTTAAATTTCTGATCGCCCTTGATGAAACAAGGCACTTTGGTCAGGCGGCTGCGCGCTGCAACATCACTCAGCCGACCTTGTCGATGCGCCTGCGCAATCTGGAAGAAGAGCTTGGCTTGCCGCTGGTCAACCGGGGCCAGCGTTTTGAAGGCTTCACCGCGCCGGGCGAACGCGTACTGGCCTGGGCACGCACTGTGCTGGCTGCCTACGACGGCTTGCAGGCTGAAGCCGCTGCCTGCCGGGGGCATCTGGTCGGTACGCTGCGTCTGGGCGTGGTGCCCATGTCGAGTTTCGATCCGTTGCCATTGCTGCATCGCCTGCATCAGTTGCACCCCAACCTGCGCTTTGAGCTGTCGTCACTCAGTTCCGAACAGGTTCTGGAGCAACTGGCGAGCAACCGCATCGATCTGGGCGTCTCGTACCTGGAACGCCTGGACAACGAGCGCTTTGACTCGTTGACCCTGGACGAAACGCGCATGGGGCTACTGTATGACCGTCGGCACTTCACGTTTGGTGACGCGCCGTTGAGCTGGGCGGATCTGGTCGAATTGCCGCTGGGCACACTGACCAGCGGCATGCATTTTCGCCAATCGATCGATCACAACTTCCACAGTCGCGGCTTGCAACCCAATCCGCTGATCCAGACCGATGCCGTTCATCAGTTACTGCAGGCTGTTCATGGCGGTTTTTGTTGCGCGATCATGCCGCTGGACGGCGGCCTGGAAACGCTTACCGAACATTTGCACCTGCACCCGATTGCCGACGCCCGCACATTGGCCCGGCTGGGCTTGATCATGCGCCGCAGCGCACCGCGCTCAGCACTGGCCGAAGCCTGCTTTGCGCTGGTGGCCGAGATCCCGCGATGAAACGCTGATCGACGTCATCTATCGACACATCAGCACTAGCGATTAGACGATACCCGGGAAGACGCCTAACCTGTAGATGTCAATCTGCCGGTATCTCAGCCCATGCACGTCACGCGCAAGGTCAGCTCGGTGCCCGTTTCCGCGCCAGCCCCCGAAGCAAGCCAGAATTACAGCTACTCGAATCTCGAGGGGCAGGATTGTGCACGCAACGCGCTTGCCGAAGAAGTGGCACTGGCCATTGCCTACAACGGCATCAGCCAGGCGGTCATGCTGGTCAGCCCGACCGATCTTGAAGACTTTATCGTCGGTTTCAGCCTGGGCAGCGGCATCATTGCCTCGCGCGATGAAATCTACGATTTCAAGCTCAGTGGCTGTGGTTCGGCGATGCAGGCTGAGGTCGAAATCGCCAGCCGGGCCTTCTGGGACCTAAAACAGCAGCGGCGACAACTGGCCGGCACCAGCGGCTGCGGGTTGTGCGGCGTCGAAGCGGTCGAGCAGGCGCTGCCGGAATTGAATGTATTGCCCGGCGCACCTCTGCCGCCGATTGAATGGCTGGAAGGCCTGCGCCAACGCATCGGCGAATTCCAGCCGCTTGGCCGCCACTGTGGCGCGGTGCATGCCGCAGTGTTCATGGACAACACCGGTCGGTTGCTGCTGGGCCGCGAAGACATCGGCCGCCACAACGCGCTGGACAAGCTGATCGGCGCGCTTATCCGCCAGGACATTCCCGTGACCGGCGGCGTTGCGATTGTGACCAGCCGCTGCAGCCTGGAACTGATTCAGAAAGTATTGCGCGCCGGCATTCAGACCTTGGTCAGTCTGTCCTCGCCCACCGGACTTGCCCTGCAATGGGCTCGCCGTCACAACCTCAATTTAATCCACCTGCCGCAGCACAGTGCGCCGCGGGTTTATAGCCCTGCGATGGAGATTCAAGCGTGAGCACTCATCATCAAGCCGACAAGACACCTACACCCCGCTATAAGCCCTACAAAGGTGCGGCGGGCGGCTGGGGCGCACTGATCAGCGTGACGCAGGCCTGGCTGGGCAGCGACAACGCGCTGAAGAACCTGCGCATGATGCTCAAGACCAATCAGAACGGCGGCTTCGATTGCCCAGGCTGCGCGTGGGGCGACTCGCCGGAAAGCGGCATGGTCAAGTTCTGCGAGAACGGTGCCAAGGCGGTCAACTGGGAAGCCACCAAACGCCGCGTCGATGCGGGTTTCTTCGCACGCTACAGCGTCAGCGCGCTGCTGGAACAGAGCGATTACTGGCTTGAGTATCAGGGCCGTCTGACCGAGCCGATGGCTTACGACGCAGAAACCGACCGTTACAAACCCATCAGTTGGGACGGCGCGTTTGCGCTGATCGCCAAGCACCTGAAGAACCTGCCCAGCCCGAACATGGCCGAGTTCTACACCTCGGGTCGTGCGAGCAACGAAGCGGCGTACCTGTATCAACTGTTTGTGCGCGCCTACGGGACCAACAACTTCCCGGACTGCTCGAACATGTGCCACGAGGCCAGCGGCGTTGCGTTGTCACAAAGTGTCGGCGTGGGCAAAGGCACCGTGACCTTTGAAGATTTCGAACACGCCGACGCCATTTTCGTCCTCGGCCAGAACCCCGGCACCAACCACCCGCGCATGCTTGAGCCGCTGCGTGAAGCGGTACAGCGTGGCGCGCAGGTGGTGTGCGTCAACCCGCTGAAAGAGCGTGGGCTTGAGCGTTTCCAACATCCGCAACACCCGGTCGAGATGCTCACCAATGGTGACCGTCCGACCAACACGGCCTACTTCCGACCTGCGCTGGGCGGCGACATGGCGCTGTTGCGCGGTATGGCCAAGTTCCTGCTGCAGTGGGAGCGTGATGCACAGCTGGCCAATGAACCGTCGGTTTTTGATCACGCGTTCCTCAATGAACACACCGAAGGCGTTCTCGAATACCTGGCGGCCATCGATGACACGTCCTGGGACGGGATTGTCGAGCAGTCCGGCCTGACCCTGGCTGACATCGAGCAATCGGCGCGCATGTACGCCAAGGGCAAGAACGTCATCATGTGCTGGGCGATGGGTATTACCCAGCACCGCCACTCGGTCGCGACCATTCAGGAAATCGCCAACCTGATGCTGCTGCGCGGCAACATTGGCCGTCCGGGTGCGGGCCTTTGCCCGGTCCGTGGCCACAGTAACGTGCAGGGCGACCGCACCATGGGCATCAACGAGCGCCCACCAGTGTTCTTCCTGGATGCACTGGAAAAACGCTTCCAGTTCAAAGTGCCGCGCGACAATGGCCACAACGTGGTCGAAGCCATTCATGCCATGGCCGAAGGCCGCGCCAAGGTGTTTATCGCGCTGGGTGGCAACTTCGCCCAGGCGACGCCGGACAGCCATCGCACTGCAGAGGCGCTGAGCAGTTGCGATCTGACGGTACAGATCAGCACCAAACTCAACCGTAGCCACCTGTTCCACGGCAAAGACGCGTTGATTCTGCCGTGCTTCGGTCGCACCGACATCGACATTCAGGCCAACGGCCCGCAAGCGGTCACCGTAGAAGACTCGTTCAGCATGGTGCATGCGTCCAACGGCCAGTTGCAGCCGTCGTCGAAGCAGATGCGTTCGGAGCCAGCGATCATTGCCGGCATTGCCAATGCCACACTGGGCAAAACGCCTGTGGACTGGCTGTGGCTGGTTGAAGACTACGACCGTATTCGCGACCTGATCGCCGACACCATTCCAGGCTTCAAGGACTTCAATGAGCGCGTCAAGAACCCAGGCGGCTTCTACCTGGGTAACGCAGCCGGTTCCCGTCGCTGGAACACGGCCTCGACTCGCGCCAACTTCAAGTCCAATGCGCTGCCGCTGAGCCTGATTCATGAGGACATCAGTTCGACCGGGCAGATACCAGACTTGATCATGCAGTCGATGCGCTCCCACGATCAGTACAACACCACCATTTATGGCCTGGATGACCGTTATCGCGGCGTGAAAGGTCAGCGTGACGTGCTGTTCGTCAACGAAGCGGACATCATTCGTCTTGGCTTCCAGCCAGGTCAGAAAGCTGACTTGATCTCGATCTGGAGCGACAACCGCGAGCGTCGCGTCAAAGGCTTCACGCTGTTGCCGTTCGATATTCCGGCGGGCCAGGCTGCGGCTTACTACCCGGAGGTCAACCCGCTGGTGCCACTGGAAAGCGTCGGCGCTGGCAGCAGCACGCCAACATCCAAGTTCGTGGCCATTCGCCTTGAGCGTTCGGCCGAGTCGGCGCGGATTATCTAAACCGGTAAAAAACGCCCATAAAAAAGGCCCGTCTCTCTCGAAACGGGCCTTTCACAAGTAACCTGAGACTGCCTTTCCCGACTTAAGTTCCTTAGCTAAAACAATAACTTAGCAAGTTGTGCTGCAATCGTGTTACTCGTCGGATTTACATTGCTACGTTCTTCACTTGACATCAAGATCCCGCCGTCATCCCTATGAGATTCCATACATGAAGTATTCCTCGATACTGTTGTTGTCTCTTACCTTGATCAGCGGCGCCGCCTCGGCAGGCAACCTTGAGTCAGGCGTAGGCGGAGCATTGGGTGGGGTACTCGGCTCGGTCGTCGGTCAGCAGATCGGCGGCAGCACCGGTTCTGCGATTGGCGCAGGCGTAGGTGGCGCAGCGGGCGGTGCGGTCGGTGCAGACCGTCGCAACCGCACAGAAGCCGCCATTGGCGGTGGCCTGGGCGCAGCGGGCGGTAACGTGTTGGGCCGCAGCGTTGGCGGCAACACCGGGAGCCTGGTTGGTTCAGCAGTCGGTGGCGGCGGTGGCGCCGCACTGGGTAACTACATGGGCAACGAAAGCCGTAGCGATGATCGTCGCTATCGCGGCGACCGTGATGATCGCCGTGAGTACCGTGGTCATGGCAAACGCAACAAGCACTACGGACATCGCCGTCACGGTCGCGATTGATCTGATCGCTATCGACTGAGGTATCAAAACCGGCCGCTTTCGAGCGGCCGGTTTTCGTTCAGAGCATCCCCTGCACCCACGCCCTGACCTGCGCATACGGATAGTCCTCCAGCAAGGCAAAACCGCTGGTGGCGCGGGCTTTGAGTTTGGTGAACAGCGGTACGCTGATGCCGCACAAAAAACGGGTCAGGCATTCGGCGCTGGGTGGCTGGCCGGTGTAGTCCCGATGCTTGTGGATAAACTCGCCACACAGCTGCTGAAAGTCCCGGCTCTGCAGCGGCTCAAGCTCGGGCGGTTCGGGCAGGTGGGCGATCTGGCCGTGGCAGACCGAGCAATGGCCGCATTGCGCGGGCGCGTTGTCATCGCCGAAGTAGCGTGCCAGCCGATGAGTCAGGCACCGATCGCTGGAGAACACTTCAAGCATTGCATGAATGCGCGCGACTTCCGTGGCCTCGTGGTGGGCAAAGTAGTCGTGCAGCTCAGTGCTCAAGGCCTGCGGGTCAAAATCGCTGCGCAGCAGGCTGTACACCTCGGTCGTCTGTTTGCTTTCAAGCTCGATCCAGCCCTTTTCCTGAAAGTAGTCCAGCGCCTTGACCACCCGCCCACGTTCAGCACCGTATTGCTGGTACATGGCGTCGAAATTGACCGTCGCCCAGGTCCGCGCCCGGCTGGAGGTGTCGATCAGCGCCTGGACGAACTCACGCCGCTCGCCTTCAAAGCGTGCCATCAGGTCGTGCGGCTGGAGCATGAACTTGAAACGGTACTCGGCGAAGTAGGAATAACGTGACGCGATGAGCCCGCGCAGCTCAAGTTGCACCAGCAATGTTTTCAGCGGCAGTTGGCGAATGTTGCCAAGATCGCCCAGCGGCCCGAGCAGAAACTCCCATTGACCGTCGTTGCGCGCGCCGAGCAGGTCTTCCAGCACACGCGCAATCCCCTCGCGCTCTGGCGTGTCGCCGTACACAAAGTTTTCCAGCACGTTGAGGCTGTCGCGATTGGCCAGTACCAGGCAATCGGAAGCGGCACCGTCGCGCCCTGCCCGCCCGATTTCCTGGCTGTAGTTCTCGATGGATTTGGGCAGGTCGAAATGCACCACGTTGCGAATGTCGCTCTTGTCGATGCCCATCCCGAACGCGATGGTTGCCACGATACAATTGAGGCTGCCGCCCATGAAACGCTTCTGGATGGACTCGCGCTGATCGTTGGGCAGCCCGGCGTGGTAGGCGCTGGCAGGCAGACCGTTCTGTTCAAGGTGCGCGGCGATGTATTCGGCGGTTTTTTGCAGGGTCACGTAGACAATCGTCGGCTGCCCCTGCCGCTCATTGAGCCACTCGACCAAGCGCCGCCTCTTGTCACGCCCGCTGACCGGCTCGACCCACAGGTGCAGATTGGCGCGGTAGAAACCGGTGGTGATCACATCTTCCGGGGCGATGGCAAACTTGTCCTGCATGTCGATAATGACCTGCGGCGTTGCGGTCGCCGTCAGCAGCAGGGCTTGAGGGATGTTGAATTCACGCTGGTAGTCCGGCAGTTTGAGGTAGTCGGGCCGAAAGTTGTGCCCCCACTCCGAGATACAGTGCGCTTCATCGACAACCAACAGCGAAATCGGCACCTGAGCGATGAAGTTACGGAAGCGCTCATTCTTGAGCCGTTCGACCGAGATCATCAGGATTTTCAGCTCGCCGGAACGCGCCCTGGCCATGACGTCCGCGACATCATCCCGGCTCTGCGCCGAATCGATGCTCGCCGCTGAAATGCCATGCCGATGCAGAAAGGCAAGCTGATCCTGAATCAGCGCCAGCAATGGTGAAACCACCAGCGTCAAATGCGGCAACATCAACGCAGGCAATTGGTAACATAGCGACTTGCCTGAGCCGGTCGGAAAGATCGCCGCAGCCGAGCGCCCGGCCAGCACGGCACTGATTGCAGCCTCCTGGCCCGGCCGGAACTGCGTGTAACCAAAAACCTGCTCGAGACGCTGGTGCATGTACGGTCCTTTCATAGCCAATCAAAACGGCCCCAACCTTAGGCTCCGTACGAAAAGTCGGCGAGCGAAGGTCAGGCAAGGCAAAAACAGGCGAGGAAGCGGAGTCTACGGGTTGTAAATGAGCATTCCGAGCCTGTTTTTAACGCAGCATCACCGAGCGCAGCCACTTT
>NZ_ATDK01000223.1 GCF_000444135.1 Pseudomonas avellanae BPIC 631 | reverse complement strand
CTGCTGCTAAGCTTATCCACAATTGCTGGGACAGAAATCAGCAATCCGTCCTGGGTCAATTTTCAATCGGCAGGGTGGGTCAGTTTTCAATCAGCGCCAACACTTGTATGTCCAGCACTGCTTTTTCTGGCGACATAGGTGTAACTCCTGGCGTAAACAGGTCTGCGTGCAAACGACGTTGCACGAGTTTCGTGACAGGCAGGCGATAGCCGATTTAAGGCCCAGGTCGATCCGATAAACTGTTCGACAGGTATTGTTATTGGCGGGCAATTTGTCGCAAGCCAGCGGCTCGATACGACAAAGAGTTTCTTGGAATAATAGGTGGACTCATCAGTCGCATAAGGGCTGACACTTGCAGTCAAGCAGTCGAATCGATAATCCGCCAGCGTGGTTTTTGAGTTGTTTTGCTATTCCGCCGAACGGTTGTGACTTTCTAAAACAGGGCTACTTCCGCAGC
Source organism: Pseudomonas avellanae BPIC 631 (assembly GCF_000444135.1). Classification (GTDB taxonomy): domain Bacteria; phylum Pseudomonadota; class Gammaproteobacteria; order Pseudomonadales; family Pseudomonadaceae; genus Aquipseudomonas; species Aquipseudomonas avellanae. The sequence continues at coordinate 38,107 of NZ_ATDK01000223.1, read as the reverse complement.
CTGCAGCGAGCGGTAGCCGCCGGGCGGCAGGGCCGGGTCGAGGATCAACGCGCCGATGCTTTCCCGGTGCAGTTGCAGCACTTTGTTGTCGAAGTGACCGAACATCCGTTTCACTTGGTGGTAACGGCCTTCGATGATGCTCAAGCGCGCGCTTCGCGGCCCCAGCACGGTCAGTTGTGCCGGTTGCGTGATGATGTTTTCGAATGAGAAAAACAGACCTTCGGCGAATGTCAGCGCATAGCGCTCGTCGATAAGTTGCTCGGTCTCGACGTAATACACTTTGGGCATTTTGGTTTGCGGCTGAGTAAGTCGTCGCGACCATTGGCCATCGTTGGTAATCAGCATCAGACCGGTGGTGTTGAAGTCCAGTCGTCCGGCGATGTGCAGTTCGTGTTTGTCAGGCTCGTCGAGCAAATCGAGCACTGTTGCGTGCTGCGCATCGGTCGTTGCGCTGACGCAGCCTTGCGGCTTGTGCAGCATGAAGTAGCGCGCGGCTTTGCCGGGCTGAAGGATTTCCGCATCTAACACTACGCAACTGAACTCACGCACGTCGTAATGCGGGTCCGTGGTGATTTGCCCGTCCACCTGCACCCTGCCGCTGGCCAGTGCCAGGCGCACGCTCTTGCGGTTGAAGCGGGGCAGGTTGCTGAGGAAACGATCAAGGCGCATGAGGAGGGCGACGCACGGCGGATGAGACGCGCATCTTACTCTGTGAGCGGGCGGGTCGCTTGACCGGGCGACGCTTCGCTTTTCCGCGATGGGTTGCGAAGCGGCCCTAAAACAGGCCGTCTTAGTTGTGCCTGATACACCATATGCACTGGTTTTACTGCCGGTTCCCGGCAGATCGTGGACAAGTCCACTCCTACGCCCTCCGGGCAGAAGCGTGTTATGTGTGCGGACCGGGTGACGCTTCGTTTGTCCGCTATATCTCGGTTTTTGTAGGAGCGGACTCGTCCGCGAACTGCCGGGAACCAGCAGTAAAACCGGTCGTCTCGCCAGATACAACCAAGGTGGCCGGCTTTGGGGCCGCTTCGCAGCCCATCGTGGACAAGCGAAGACTCCTACGGCCTCCGGCCAGAATCAAAAGCAGGCTTGTGTACAACGCCGAGCGCACAGCGAGGGCACAGGCACGCCTGATTTCGGAGGTCGTCCGGCAAGGCGGCGAGCAACGCCGGGTCGATGTTTTCCGAAAAACACCAGCAGGGCTGATCGGCAGTGCGCGGGTCGGCCAGGCTGCACTGGTTGCTGAAGCCGCACACAGGGCACAGGCGGGTGTCGGTCATGGCGGTTGTCATGCAGGTATCAGGCACCGTGCTGGATGATCGGGGTGGAGGGGGCATGATAGACCGGGGCGCGGCGCAACACTGCCGATATTGCTGCGCAGCGACAGTGCACCAGCAATATTCGGTCGTAATGAATGCCCTGAACCGACAGGCTGTTGAATAGATCTGCCAGTGACGGAGGTGTCATGCCGAAGCGGTTGCGCACAGTTAGCACGTCCATCGGCGTCGGCTGCAACCAGCCCCTGAGCGGCGAGGCATTGGCGTTGCGCACCACCCGTGCAATCTCTTCGTAGGGCTCATCGGTGCTGGTCTGGAACTTGGACAGGCTGTAGTTTTTCAGCCTGCCTGGCAGCGACGTGCCGGCGATGAATTTGTCGGTGATCACCACGGAGTCGATGAGTGGCGGTGGCTGAACCAGCGTGTTTGCAGCCGTGCTGGAGATCGCAAATGGCTGGGCGCTCTTGTTGACGATGCGATGCAGTTTGGGGTCCACCAACTCGTAGCCATGAGGTGCGTAGGTGCGGATCTCCGAGCCGTTGGGGATCTTCACCGTCGCCGTCCACGGCGTGTAATACCCGTGCGTGCTGATCACCAGCGTTCTCGCCTGGCCGCGGTCCGATGTCCACAACAGAAACCTGCGGCCCAGTTTCCAGGCATGCACTGGTAGCAGGCTTGGTGATGCAGCCTCGGCAATGCTCCAGCGCTTGAGCAGCGCATCGGTGTGAAAGAACTTCTCCAGTCGGGTCTGGCGCGGCTTCATGAGCCGCTGGCGTAACCGGGCGACGCTGCGCGGTGCGCTGAGGGATCCGCCAGCCACCCGCGCGGTGTGCCCGGCAGGCTTCACGATTCGGCTCAGCGTGCGCAGCAACCTCGGCGTTTGCGTGCCCAACTGCATCAAGCCCAGCGATAACGTGGCCAGCAGCGCCTGGTTCTTTTCTGCATAGCGACTGCCCGGCAAAAGGGTCGCGGCAATGCTCAGTGAGGTGAGGCCGATTTCTGTCGCCAGTGAAGCAACGAAGGCCGGTGTCAGCAACAGCGACATGGGCAACAGCAAACATTGCAAATGCTGCAGGCGCGAGGTCCAGTAGGCCTGCGAAACCTGCTCCGATGTCACGATTCTGTCTGCGGCATCATCCAGTGCGTTTTGTTTGAGAACTTGGTGGAAAAAGGCAAACGGCGAGTCTTCCAGCCTTTTTTCGCACAATGAATGGTGCAGGGCTTGTTGTGTGTCAGGGTTATACAGTGCATCGGTCCATGGACGCAGAATGGACGCGGGCGGGCTCGGGGCCTGAACCCTGCCCCACAGCTTGAACAGGTAGTCCAGGCGTTTTTGATGGCGGACCGGCACATAGCGCATCACGGCCTCGCGCCAATCGGCTTGCGCCGTTTTTTGATTCAGATAGCCCTCAAGTGCCTTGTCATCGGTGAACTCCATGAAGGCGTCAGCGTGCCCTGCCTGATAAAGCACTTTCGGTTTGCCCGGTTGGTCAATGACCAGCAGCCCGGTGTATTGATGCTTCATGCCATCGATCAGCGCGCCCTTGACGAAAAAGCCCAGTGCCAGCCATGGGTGCCGCGCCGAGGTCGCGAGGGCATCTACAACCTGATCAAAGCCGCCGCGCTTGAGATGGCCGCGCTTGAGGCTGATCAACGCCTGAGTGATGAGCGTGGTGAGGAATGCCTGCTCGATTGCTGCCTTCTGCTGTCCCCAGAATTCATCAATGCGTCGGGTCATCCAGGACAGAAAACCGAACGCCTTGATGTAGCCCTCAAGTGCTTGCGCAGGGATTGCGAGCAATTGGCCTTGATCCCTTTCGCCTTTGCCGGTGGTGTCGAGAAAGACCACCGTGCGGCCATCGTAGTCAATGTAGCCTTGCGGGGAATCAACGCGATAATTGTTCATCAGCGCTTCGCTCAGGCTGACCGGTTTTTCATCCGGGGTATGGACGTACGTAGACGGATTGCGCGGGCTGCCCAGCGGGCTGATTGAGTTGCCGGACTGATAGGCGATAAACACATGGTCCGGGTTGAGCGCCAGGCCGTGGTGTTCCTGTAGATACGTTGCCATTACCTGGGCCGCCATTCTGGACGCTACCGGTATCTGCTGCACAATGCTGGCGTCTGCCTGCCAGAGGTCTACGGCCCCGGCCAGCACCAGGCTGCGTGTGATCGGGTTGAGCCGATCTATGTCTGGGTGTGTGTCGCTACTGGACGACGTTTCGGCAAGCGATGCCCGTGTCAGTTCACTGAACAAGTCTTCTGTCATCAGCCGCGCATCGGCAGCAAGGCGTACGTGCTGCTCAAGTGCATGCAGTACGTGGCCGTACACGCCTGAAGCGTTCATGGCCGCCAGCAGCCTGTCGGTCATCTGCTGTGGATCATCGCTGATGTATTCGATGACCTTGCCCTTTGCGCCCAGCACGTGAATGAAGCAGTGCGAGGTGTTTTTCGAGCGGACCTGAAAAATGCCCCGCACGGTTTCGCCATTGAGTGACAGCACGCGAACCTCGGATTTTTCCGCGTGCCCGCTTTGTTCCAGCGCCTGTGCATCGACAGGAAATTTGCTCAGCCCCAAGGCGTCCAGCGCCAGAACGTAGCCATCAAGGCTGATGTGCCGGTGGGCATATTGGCGGGCCAGCGTGTCCAGAAAGCTCAACCGTGACAACACGCGGAAGGTCTCTGCATGGCGGGCCCGGAAAGCCTCGAGCAATGCGCTGTAATCGCGGTCCAGAGGCAGCTCGCTGACCCACTTGAACGCCTGCGTGGTGCTCAGTGACGGAGTCTCGTCAGACAGCGGCGTGTCAGTGATATCGCTGCGATTCAAGGCCACAAGCAGCGCCGGGTCGAAGGTAGCTAAAGCCAGCTCGGTCAGTGACAGGCGAGCGCTGTAACGCTCATGCCCATCGTCGTCCACAGCGGGGTGGTTCTCGGTGCTGAAGGTCATCGTCAGTGTGTCGGGGTTCAGTGTCTTGCCGGTTTTTTCTGTGAGCCGCATTATCAGTTGTTGGCGAACGTAGTGCTGTCGGGACGGTGGGAAGTCCATGTCCATCTGGCAGGCCTTCAGGAGCAATGCCGAGTGTGCAATCAGCTTAAAACCGGGGCTTGCGCGCAAGGCCTTGAGTTGGCGTTCGATGTGCGCAGACTGCCCTTCAGGTTCGCGCTCTTCAGGCAGCGGCGGCGTGGGGTTTTCAGGCGGCAAATGGAACGGCGGCACTGTAAATGGCCGCGCAGCGTTGAGCGTGTCGTGCCGTGTGCTACCGAGTTCGGGCCGCAGGATACCGGGCTGTTCCAGCAGGGAAGAGGAGGGGTGAAACAAAGTGTCTTGGCGAAGCGGATTCCAGGGGTGGTTCATGACGGCCGGTCAAAGTGAATGGGTGCTCACTATGTCGGAAGGCGTGCCTGCAAACGGCATAACTATTTATCGAGAGACAGGTGGCATACCCAGGCATGCCACCTGTTCGGTCACTGCTGTTGCAGGTAGGCGCGCCAGCCGCCGAGGTGGCTGATATCGCGAGCGCCTTCAAGCCCAGAGGTTTCGCAAATGAAGCCGGTTTCCCAGCGACCGTCGGCCAGTTGCACTTTGCCCAGGCCGAGCGGTGCCGGAATACCGGTCAGGAACGAGCCCAGTTCGGCGCTCGGCAGCTCCCACACTTCAACGGCAATCGCTACGCCGTGCTCGGCCACCCGCACCATGCCGGGCCTGAACGGCGGGCCGCCGGCCAGCGCGTAGAGTTGATAGTCGGCTGAGCTGTGTGTGACCTCCAGCAAGCGGGCACCGCGTTGTTTGAGCTGCCAGTTCAATGCCAGGCCGTCCAGGTGCGCACCGCAGACCACCAGCCGGGCCATGTCGTTGCGGGCGGCAGTGCTCGGCGCGGGCAGCGACGGACTGTCACCGCCAATCAGCGGCAGGGCGGTTTGCCGTTGGAATGCATCGGCGAGACTGAGCAGATACTGGTCAGTGAACGCCCGCCCGAACAGCGTCACGCCCCACGGCAGGCCGTTGCTCATGAAAGCGCTGGGTACTGCGATGGCGGCATAATCGAGCAGGTTGACGAAGTTGGTGTAATAACCCAGTTCCGAGTTACGCAACACGGGCTCGGCGAGCAGTTCTGCCGAGGTTACCGGGCGACCGATGCTCGGTGTCACTACGCAATCCAGTCCGTCCAGCGCCCGATCACACAGTGCTTTCAGCGCTTGCAGACGGTATTGCGCGCGAAACGTATCGACCCCGCTCACACCCGGTGCCTTGGCCAGTACGTCGCGAATCACCGGCAATACAGCGTCGGGATGTTGCTCCATCAATGGCCCGGCGATGCCGTAGCGCTCGGCCACCCACGGGCCGTCGTACAGCAGCTGTGCAGCTTCCAGAAAGGGTGACAGGTCCAGCGTGACCGCCTCGCCGCCCAGTGCAGTGAGGCGTGCGATGGCGTCGCTGAACAGCTGCGGCCCTTCGCTGCAGCCGAAAAACGCCAGGTCTTCGCTTCGCGGCACACCGAAGCGGAACGGGCGAGGCGCGCCGAACGCCGAGGCGTCGTTCCACTGTGGGTTGCGACGGCTATATTCGTCGCGCGGATCAAACCTGGCGACCAGCCCCAACAACTGGCTGGCCTCTCTTGCCGTGGCGGTGAAAGTGGAGACGCAATCCTGTGTGCGGCACGCGGGCACCACACCCGCTGTGGAGATCAAGCCCTTGCTGGCTTTCATGCCAACCAGATTGTTCAGCGCCGCCGGTACTCGGCCCGAGCCTGCGGTGTCGGTGCCCAGCGCGAAACTGCTGACTCCCAACGCGACCGCCAGTGAAGAGCCGGAGCTTGAACCGCCCGACGGATAATCGTTAAGAACGCTGTTGGGACAAACGCCATAGGGCGAGCGACTGCCATTGAGGCCGGTGGCGAACTGGTCGAGATTGGTCTTGCCCATCGGCACTGCGCCCAGTGCGATCAGTTGTTCGACAATGGTCGCCGAGCGCTCTGGCGTGTAGGCGTAATCCGGGCAGGCGGCGGTGGTTGGAATGCCGGCCAGGTCGATGTTGTCCTTGATCGCGAAAGGCACGCCGTACAGCGGCAGATCCTTGAGGTCACGGCTCTCCAGCGCGGCCAGATAAGGTTCAAGTTCAGCCGGGCTGAGCAGGTGAATGAACAGGTGATAAGCGGGATTGAGCGCAGCGGCCTTTTCCCGCAGGGCCAGAATCAGCTGGCGCGGCGACAGATGGCCGGCCTGGTAGGCGGCGCGTACGGTGTCCAGGCGAAAGTTGTTCGGCAGAGCTGTGTCGTTCATGACAGGATTCCCTCGAAGTTTGAAAAGTTGATCGGTTCAGTCTGCTGCCAGCACCACGACCCGTTGCCCAGCGCGAACCGCCGAGCCAGGTTGTACCCGCACTTCCTGCACGACGCCTGCGACGGGTGCGAGCAGCGGGATTTCCATCTTCATCGACTCCAGAATCACCAGCACATCGCCTGCTTCGACACGCTCGCCGGGTTGCACCTGGACCTGCCAGAGGTTACCGGCGATGTGGCTGTCGATGCCTTGCTGGCCCGCGTGCAGGGGCAGTTCTTCGATGTACGGCGCGACACCTTCGTCGCTCTGGAAATCGGCCTGGCCGTTGGCAATCCAGCGTTCACGTTCGGCGTTAAATGCTCCCTGTTGTTGAGCGCGGAACGCCGTGATGCCGTCGGCTTCACGCGTCAGAAAGGTCTGGTAATCGGCCAGGTTCAGGGTGCTGTGTTCGATGTTCAGCGCAAAACGGCCCAGCGGGAAATCGCGGCGAATGCGCAGCAGTTCGTCGGCGCTGACCGGGTAGAAACGGATCTGATCGAAGAAGCGCAACAGCCACGGCTTGCCTTCAAAGGCTGCGACTTCGCGATAGCGATTCCACATCTGCAACGTGCGCCCGATGAACTGATAACCGCCGGGGCCTTCCATGCCATACACACACATATAGGCACCACCGATGCCGACCGAGTTCTCGGCAGTCCAGGTGCGCGCCGGGTTGTACTTGGTGGTCACCAGACGGTGGCGCGGGTCCAGCGGGGTGGCAACCGGTGCGCCCAGGTACACATCGCCCAGGCCCATGACCAGATAGCTGGCGTCGAACACCGTGCGTTGCACTTCGTCGAGGTTGGGCAGGTCGTTGATGCGCCGGATGAACTCCAGATTGCTCGGGCACCACGGCGCGTCCTTGCGCACGGTGGTCATGTATTTCTCGATGGCCAACTGGCAGGCCGGATCGTCCCAGGACAGCGGCAGATGGACGATGCGTGACGCGACTTGCAGGTCTTTCGCTGCGCACACGGCGTCCCATTCGCCGGCAATGATGCCGAGCAGTTGATCAAGCGGCAGTTGCTCGGGGCGATAGTGGACTTGCAGCGAGCGAATGCCCGGCGTCAGGTCGATCACCCCCGCCAGCGCCTTGGCTTCCAGCGCCAGCATCAAGGCATGGCCGCGCAGCCGCAGCACCAGATCCAGCTCGGGCGCGCCGATTTCCAGCAGCAGATGGGTGTCGCCAGAGAGCCGCGCCACCAGGCGCTTGTCGTCTTTACCGATGTCGAGAATGATCGGGCTGGGCAGGCTGGCTACCTTATGTGGGAGCGAGCTTGCTCGCGAAGAGGCCGGTACATCCGATGCATTTTCTGTGTCTGGAATATCGCCTTCGCGAGCAAGCTCGCTCCCACAGGTGTTATTCGCTATACCTTGTGGGAGCGGACTTGTCCGCGAATGGGGCGGTACATCCGATGTATTTTTTGTGTCTGGAAGTTTGCTTTCGCGGACAAGCGAAGCGTCGCCCGGTCCGCTCCCGCGGGTGTTAAGCGGGCCTTGTGAGTTCATCGCCGCATGACACGCCTCGACGCTCACGGGGTAAAACCGCACCCGGTCGCCAGCTTTCAACTGCCCCAGCTGCCACAAGTCCGCTTCGATGATGGTTACCGGGCACACGAAGCCGCCCAGGCTCGGGCCGTCCGGGCCGAGGATGACCGGCATGTCACCGGTAAAATCCACCGCGCCAATGGCATACGGGTTGTCGTGGATGTTGGACGGATGCAGACCCGCCTCACCACCGTCCGCGCGGACCCATTCAGGCTTGGGGCCGATCAGGCGCACGCCGGTGCGGCTGGAGTTGAAATGCACCTCCCAGTCGGTGGCAAAGAACGTTTCGATGTAGGCTTCGGTGAAGTATTCCGGCGCGGCGTGCGGGCCGTAGATCACTCGGATCTGGCGAACCTCTTTCAGTGCATTAAGCTCTTCATCAGCCATTCGCTGGCCCGCACTGCGGTCAACCAAAGGCTCGATATGCAGCACGTCACCTGTGCGTAACGCCCGACCGCCATGCCCGCCGAACTGGCCCAGGGTGAAGGTGCTTTTGCTGCCCAGATAATCCGGCACGTCCAGCCCGCCGCGCACGCACAGGTAACTGCGTACGCCTGCGCCCTCGATAGTACCCAGCGCAAGGGTCGAACCGGCACCCACCAGCAGCGCGGTGTTCATGGCACAGGGTTCGCCATCCAGCGTGATCGGGACATGCGCGCCGGTCACTGCGATCACCGCGTCGGTATTGAAGCGCAGCAACGGCCCGCTCATGGTGATTTCCAGCGCGACGCAGCCCTCGGCATTGCCCAGCAGCCGATTGCCCTGACGCAAGGCGCGGCTGTCCATCGGACCGGACGGCGGTACACCGACCGCCCAATAGCCCAGTCGGCCGGGATAATCCTGAACGCTGGTCTGTGTGCCGCCGCTCAACACCTCAAACGTATCAGCGTGATACACCAGGCCTTCCAGGCAGCGCGTCCATGGCTGGCCGCTGGCGAACGGTACGTCTTCGATGATCTGGCGCAGGTAATCGCGGTTGGTCTCCACGCCATACAGGCGCGTTTCATGAAGCGCTGCAGCCAACCCGGCGCTGGCCTGATCACGGGTCGGCGCCCAACTGATCAGCTTGGCGATCATCGGGTCGAAATACGGCGGTATCTCGCAACCGGCTTCAACCCAGGTATCAATGCGCAGCGCTTGCCCATAAGCAGGCGGAAAATTCACCGCTGTCAGCAGGCCAGGGCAGGGCTGAAAATCGCGGCCCGGGTCTTCGGCGTACAGCCGCGCCTGAATGGCATGGCCGACCGGTTGCAAGCTGGCCTGCAACTGGCCGAGCGGTGGCAGATCACCGGCAGCCAGTTGCACCATCCAGCCGACCAGATCGACGCCCCACACCTGTTCGGTAACACCGTGCTCTACCTGCAGGCGCGTGTTCACTTCCAGAAAATAGAAGCGCTGGTCCTCACTGTCGAACACAAACTCGACGGTCCCGGCGCTGCGATAATTGACGGCTTTGGCCAGCTTGATCGCCGCCGCGCACAGCTCATCGGCCATGCCCTCTGGCAAGTTCGGGGCCGGGGTTTCTTCCAGTACCTTCTGGTTGCGGCGCTGCACCGAACAGTCGCGCACGCCGAGGGCCAGCACCTCGCCCTGGCCGTCGCCGAACACCTGCACTTCCAGATGGCGGGCGCGCTGGATGTATTTCTCGATGAACACACCCGCGTCGCTAAAATTGTTCTGGCCGAGGCGTTTGACGGCCTCGAACGAGTCTGCCAACTCCTCGGCACTGCGGCACACGCGCATGCCGATACCGCCGCCCCCCGCCGTGCTTTTGAGCATGACCGGGTAGCCGATATCACGTGCCGCGACGATGGCCGATTCCAGGCTGTCGAGCAGTTCGGTGCCTTCCAGCAGCGGCACGCCGTGTTGTCGGGCCAGCGCGCGGGCCGTGTGCTTGAGGCCGAACATCCGCAGTTGCTCGGGCGTCGGGCCGACGAAGGCGATACCGGCGTCTTCGCAGGCCTGGGCAAATGCAGCATTTTCGGAGAGAAAGCCGTAACCCGGATGAATGGCGTTGGCGCCGCTGGCTTTGGCGATGGCGAGGATCTTGTCCACCGCCAGATACGTCCCGGCCGCACCGCCTTCGCCCAGGCTGTGGGCTTCGTCGGCCTGCATCAGGTGCAGGCTGGCGGCGTCGGCTTCGCAATACACCGCCACACCTTTGACCTGCAACGTGCGCAGGGTCCGCAGAATGCGGCAGGCAATGGCGCCACGGTTGGCGATCAGCAGTTTGTCGAACATGGCATAACCCCGGAAACCCAGACGCGCTCGGTTTCTTGCTGGGAAGCGGGCCGTCCCGCTATTGATCTGTCTACGCAACGGTCGTCCGTTGCTGGTGGCGGTCGCCGGGTCAGTCGCGAATCAGCAACTGCGCGGGCGTCGGGTTGTAGCCGTTGCACGGATTGTTCAACTGCGGACAGTTGGAAATCAGCACGATCACGTCCATCTCGGCACGCAGCTCGACGTACTTGCCGGGCGCAGAAATACCGTCTTCAAAGGTCAGGCCGCCGTCGGCTGTCACCGGCACGTTCATGAAGAAATTGATATTGGGGCCGATGTCGGCCTTGGTCAGGCGACCGTCGTGCAGGCAGGCGCGCAGGTAGTTGTCGCGGCAGCTGTGCATGTAGCGTTTTTCCAGGGCGTAGCGCACGGTGTTGCTTTCTTGTGCACACGCGCCGCCCAGCGTGTCGTGGCGACCGCAGGTGTCATCGATGATGGTCAGCATCGGCTGGCCGAGGTTGGAAAACAGCACGCTGCCGGTGGTCAGGTAAACGCTGTTCTGGCGGCGTAACGTGCGTTGCACGTCATAGCGTTCGCGTGGGTTGGCAAGGCTGAAAAACAGCGTGTCGACCGCCTGATTGCCTTCCAGGTCGAGAATGCGCACGGTCTGCCCGGCTTTGACCTCGGCCAGAAACGGCTCACCTGCCGCAATGGTCGCGTCGCAGCAATGATGATGATTATTATGTGAGTTCATGACAGGGCTCCTCAGGCGAACAGGCGGTCGGTGTTGATGAAACCGCGCTCGTTTTCAGGGCGCGAGGTGCGGCAGTGCTCGGCGACGCTAGCGTCGGCTTTCATCCAGCTGAGCGTGAGCGGTTGCGGCGCGTATTCAGGGTTAGGGTCCATCGGGTGTTGCAGCGCGGTCAGCACCACTAGCGTGTCCATCGGCGCATACAGCTCGATGTAGTCTCCGGCTTTCGAGTTGTTCGGGGCAAAATGCAGCGTGCCCGTTTCGCTGACATCGACGCGGCTGAACAGGTTGAGCGTCATCAGCAGGTCCGACAGGCCCAACCCCCATTTGCCCAGCTCGACCAGCAGGTTGTCGACGCCGTTGCGAAAAAAGCCATTGCGCAGTTCCTGATAGCGGGCCTGGCCGTATTTTTCAGCGACTTCCTGAGCGTTGAGCACGCCACCCAGGCTGTCGCTCCAACCGCAGGTGTCGGTGACGATGGCGGCCAGCACGCGGCCCATGTCCGAATACAGGCAGTGGCTGTTGCTCAACTTGGCAGTGTGCTGGCATTTGAGGCTGTCGGGCAGGTTCAGCCGCTCGGTTTTTTCGTGAGCGTTGAGGAGCGTCAGGCTGACGTTGGCATTGCCGTTCAGGTCAGTCAGACGCAGCAGCTCGCCGCGCTTGAGGATGAAAGAACGGTGGCCGCCAGCGGGCAGCAGTTCTTCGGCGAAAACCGGGTAAAGGGTGGTCGAGTCAGTCATTGAACGGGCTCCTCTGAAACGGTAAGCAGCGAATCGATGGCAGCGCGTTCGGCGCGGCGTTCGCTGTTGAGGGGGATGTCGTAAGTGATGCGCGCGCCATACGCGCCGGGTTCGTGCGGGTCGTGGCGCACCTTGTCGAACACCAGCAGGCGGGTGCCGAGGTTGAAGCCTTCGGACAGGTCGTGGGTGACCATGAACACGGTCAGTTTCGTCTCGCGCCACAACTCCAGCAGCAGGTGATGCATGTCCTTGCGAATGCCGGGGTCGAGCGCGCCGAAGGGTTCGTCCAGCAGCAGCACTCGGGGTTTCATGATCAGTGCCTGAGCGATCGCCAGCCGTTGTTGCATGCCACCGGACAACTGCGTCGGGTACTTGTCCAGCGCGTGGCCCAGACCGACTTTTCCCAACAGTTGCGCGGCCTGCTCGCGTGCCTCGCGTTTGGCCCGACCGAACAGACGGCCTGACCAAGACGCGCGGGGCAGTTCCAGGCCCAGCGCCACGTTGTCCAGCACTGACAAGTGCGGGAACACTGAATAGCGCTGGAAAACCACGCCACGACTCGCGTCCGGCTCATCGCGAAGGGCCTCGCCGTCCAGCGTGATCAGGCCGCGACTGGGGGTTTCCTGACCCAGCAACAGGCGCAGGAACGTGGATTTGCCGCAGCCAGATGCGCCGACCAGCGTGCAGAACTCGCCTTCGGCCACGTCCAGATTCAGGCCCTCAAGCACCACTTGGTCGTCGTATTGCTGCCAGACATTGCGCACACAGATAAAGCTCATGCGCGGGCTCCTTCGTACCAGGGGAACGCGCGGCGGGTCAGTGCTTTGAGGCCCCAGTCCATCAGCCAGGCAAGCAGGGTGATCCACACCACGTAAGGCAGAATCACGTCCATCGCCAGGTAACGGCGGACCAGAAATATCCGGTAGCCTAGACCGTCAGTCGAGGCAATGGCCTCGGCGGCGATCAGAAACAACCACGCCGAGCCGAGCACCAGGCGCAGGGCGATCAACAGGCGTGGCAGCAGTTGCGGCAGGACCACCCGCAGAATCAGCGTCCACGTCGACGCGCCGAGTGTCTGTGCCTTGATCAGCAGCTCGACCGGAATTTCCCGGGCGCGCTGTTCCAGATCACGGGCCAGAATCGGCGTGATACCGATCACGATCAGCATCACTTTCGACAGCTCACCCAGGCCGAAGACAATGAACAGAATCGGCAGGATTGCCAGCGGCGGCACCATCGACAGCACCGTCAGCAAGGGCGACAGCGGTGCACCGAACAGCGGCAGGATGCCCGCTGCAATGCCCAGACACAGACCCAGCAGCGCGCTGATTCCCAGGCCGATGGCCAGGCGCTTGAGGCTCGATGCCGAGTCTTGCCATAACAGGTAGTCGCCGGTTCGCGTGTCTGCGGTGAACGCCATGCGGTTGACCGCATCGGCCATCTGCACGTAGCTGGGGTCAAAGTGCAGCTTGAGGTTGGCCTTGTCGCCGAGGACCACGCCGTTGGCGAACGACATGCCGACCGCATTTGCATCACGCGCGCCTTCACCGAGCAAGCCGTGGGCAAACGAGAAGTCCGCGACCTTGCGCTGGGTGTCTGGCAGCTGTTTGCTGGTGGCGAACTCAAGCGCTTCCTTGGGCGTGGCGAACAGCTTGGTGGTGTCGAGCTGCGCCTGGAAACCGGCCAGATCAGTACCCGACGCCTTGGCCATTTGCTCCAGTGCGGCTTTGCTCTGGGCGTTTTTGGCGTTCATCAGCGCGACCACTTCAAACCATGCGCCGGTCAGGGCTTTGCCCAAAACCGGGTTGTCTTTCAGGGTCTGAGTGTTGACGACCATCATGTCCATGATCTCGCCAGGGATCTGGCTGGAATTGAACACTTCGGTCACGCCAGGCTTGGCTTTGATGTCCGACAGCATCGGGTTCCAGGTGGTGACCGCCTGCACGTCGTCCGTATTGAAGGCTGCCGAGATGTCAGCGTCCGAAGTGTTGACCACCTTGAGGTCTTTTTCGCTGAGCTTGGCGGAGTCCAGCGCACGGGCCAGCAGGTAATGCGACACCGACAGTTCGACCAGATTGACGTTCATGCCTTTAAGGTCGGCCACTTTTTTGCCTGTGCCCTTAAGTACAATGCCGTCGTTGCCGTTGGAGAAGTCGCTGACGATCAGCGCCGTGCTTTCCACGCCACCTGCGGCCGGGATGGTCAGGGCGTCCATGTTGGTCATGGTGCAGCCATCGAACTGGCCGGCGGTGTACTGGTTGATGGATTCGACGTAGTCATTGAGCTGGGTGACATCGATCTTGATGCCGTACTTCTTTGCCCATTTGTCGACGATGCCCTGGCTGCCTGCGTATTCCCACGGCATCCAGCCTGCATAGATAGTCCAGCAGACGTTGAAGTGATCTTTCTGGGCGGCATTCGCCGAGAGGCTCAACGCAGCCAGCAGGCCTGCGGTGAGCAGGCCGAAGAGACGAGACTTTTGCATGTTGAGAAATCTCCAGTAGTGAAAAAAGGCGGCCAGGAGCAACGTGACACCACTGGTGTCCCTGTCTCCCGGGCTTTTGTCCCGCCGTGTAACCTCTACTGGAGGTCGCCAACTCTCGGACCAGCCACTTGCCTGTCGGCAAGCCGGAACCCTAGTCGGCTATTGCAAATTGTGGTGCCGCGAACCTGTGTTGACTCCTGCACAACAGTCCTCAAGCGAGAGTTGTGCCAACTTGAGCAAAGCACCGGTTTTAATGGGGCGCTGCTGAACGAGGATGTTTGGTGGACGCAGAACCGCCTTGTGCTGGTGCGCCGCTGCACTGCGATGAGGCGCGAGGTTTTCGGCAGATGCGAAATGTTTTGTAGCATCTTTGTAAGAAACTGCGACAGTCCCGCAAACCATGGTTTCAGAGCCTTTTGCAGATCGATTTCCAGTACGCAAACGGCGCAGAAGGTAAAGACCTCAGGGCACTAGAAGGCCTTTTCGCTGTCTGATTTTTCGTCCGCCAACCGCTTTGGCGGACGCCGACCAGCGTCGCTGGTTTGTGCCCAATCGCGGTCCAGGAGGCCGCCATGTATCGAAGACCCTTGCTTATCACGTTGCTGACCCTTTTCCTCACTGGTTGCTACGCAGGCCCTGGATACTACGAATCTGATGTGTACACACAGCCGACGACGGTCGTCAGCGGGGGTGCTTACGCGTACGACAACGGTTATAACGCCACCTATTATCAGGAGCGGCGCGTCTACGTGGCGCCGCAACCGCGTTATTACACCCAACCTCGCTATTACGCTCCGGCACCGCGTTATTACGCGCCACCCCCCGCGCCGCGCTATTACCAGCCAGGACGCCCGCCGGGCTATGGCTGGAGGAATGACGGCTTTCGTGGCAATGGTGGTTTCGGGCGTAACGACGGTTTCCGCGCAGACCGTGGCAATCGCGGCTGGGATGACCACGGTGGTCGAGGCGGGCGCGATGGCCGCGATCATGGACGGGGCGGACGCGGCGATGGTCGTGGCGGCCATCGATAGCCGAAACCTGAGCGTTTATTACAACGCCAACGCTGTGAATTGACTACTGTGCCGATGCTCTGCGTCGGCACGCCTTTCTGGACGCTCTGCGTTTTATCCTGACTGCGCAGAGCGCAACCGGCATTGACTTTGCTGCTGGGCTTTTCTAGTGTCCGCGCATTGTTTTTACCGGATGTAACCATGACTAGCGACGACCGCATCAAGCTTGAGCCAAGCTGGAAAGAAGCCCTGCGTGACGAATTCGAGCAGCCCTACATGGCGCAGCTGCGCGAGTTTCTGCGTCAGGAGCATGCCGCTGGCAAGGAGATCTATCCGCCGGGGCCGCTGATTTTCAATGCGCTGAACTCCACGCCGCTGGACAACGTAAAAATCGTCATTCTCGGCCAGGACCCTTACCACGGCCCTAACCAGGCCCACGGCTTGTGCTTCTCGGTGCAGCCAGGCGTGCCGACGCCGCCTTCGCTGGTCAACATCTATAAAGAGCTGAAACGCGACCTGAACATCGATATTCCGAACCACGGTTGCCTGCAATCCTGGGCTGATCAGGGCGTGCTGATGCTCAATACCACCCTGACGGTCGAGCGCGCCAATGCTGCGTCTCATGCGGGGAAGGGCTGGCAGCATTTTACCGACCGGATCATTCAGGTGGTCAGCGAGCATCAGCCGCATCTGGTGTTTTTGCTGTGGGGCGCTCACGCACAAGGCAAGCAGAAGCTGGTCGATGCGACCAAGCATCTGGTGCTGACCTCGGTCCATCCGTCGCCGCTGTCGGCGTATAAAGGCTTTTTAGGCAACGGGCACTTCGGGCGTGCCAACAAGTACCTTGAGCAGAATGGCCTGGCGCCCATTGACTGGCGATTGCCTGCGCTCTGATCAACGTCTTCAGTCAGCGCTCCGCGTGTTCCAGCGTCGATACAGCGGTTCGGCGAGAAACAGCACGAACAGCAGTCGCATCACCTGCATGGCCGTCACCAAGGGCACCGACAGTTGCAGCACCTCGGCGGTCAGGCTCATTTCGGCAATGCCGCCGGGCATCATGCCCAGCGTCAGTGAGCGCACATCCAGATGGGTGAGGGCGCTCAGCCCCAGTGCCGCCAGCGCTGCGATCAACATGGTCAGCGCAGTGCCCAGCAGCGTGCGCGCCAGAAACGAAGGCGCTCGACGAAAGAACTCCCGATTGAAGTGACAACCCAGCCCGCTGCCGATCAGCAATTGACCAAGCTGGCTGGCCCCATTGGGCAGGCCGATTTTCAGGTCCCAGACCACACTCACCACGGCGCTGAGCAATAAAGGACCAAACAGCCACGGGTTAGGCTGTTTAAGGCGTTGCCACAGCCAGGCCAATGCCACGCCGGCCACCAGCAGGAAGGCCAGCCAGCGCCAGTCGACGATTGTGGTGTGCAGCGCAGGCGCGCCATCACCCAGCAGGTATTTGAAGACCGCCGGCACGCACAACACCACCGCCAGCACTCGCAGACTTTGTGCGGCAGCAACGCTGCTGAGCTTGGCCCCGTTGCGTGCGCCAAGGTTGACCATCTCGCCGGAACCGCCCGGCATGCTCGAGAAAAACGCCGTTGGGCGGTCCTCTCCGGTGCGCAGCATCAGCCAGACGCCGACCAGACACGACAGACTGGTAACCAGCGCACCGATGAAAATCAGCCCGAAGTGCGCCAGCACCTGTTCGATGACCAACGGGGTGAAGTGCAGGCCGATGCCAATGATCAACTGACCGCATTTGCGTCCACCGGGAATCTGCGCCAGTTGCCAGGGTGTCAGGCAGCGCACCAGGATGATCGCCAGTAAAGAACCGACCATCCACGGCAACGGCCAGCCGACCTGGCTGGCGAGATACCCGCCAAGCAGACCGACCAGCGGCGTCGCCCACCAGTGGCGCAGAGACGAATCAGCCATGTGTCATGGCAGCCCGCTGTTTTGCGCGCTTGCGCCAGATACGGATCAGCGGGAACAGCAGCATCAACACGGTCACCACCCAGACGCCCAGCGTGATCGGGCTGGCACAGAGAATGCCCAGCTCGCCGTTGGAGATCGACAGGGCACGGCGCAGGTTCTGCTCCATCAGCCCGCCGAGGATGAAGCCGAGCAGGATCGGCGACAGCGGGAAGTCCAGCTTGCGCAGGATGTAACCGAAGATGCCGATGCCGACCATCAGGAACAGGTCAAAGGTGGTGGCATGCACCGCGTACACGCCGATCCCGGTAATGATCGCAATCACCGGCACCAGCGCCCAGTTCGGCACGGCGAGGATGCGGGTGAAGATACGGATCATCGGGATATTGAGGATCACCAGCATGATGTTGGCGATGAACAACGAGGCGATCAGCCCCCAGACGATATCTGGCTGCTGCTGAAACAGCATCGGCCCCGGCGTGATGTTGTACAGCGACAGCGCGCCGATCATCACGGCGGTGGTGCCCGAGCCCGGAACGCCCAGCGTCAGCATCGGCACCAGAGCGCCACACGCACTGGCGCCGATGGCGGTTTCCGGGGCTGCCAGGCCGCGCATGTCACCCTGACCGAATTTGCCGGCCGGGCCTGCTATGCGCTTTTCCGTCATGTAAGCGACCGCGCTGGCCAGCGTCGCACCGGCACCTGGCAGCACGCCGAGAATGAAGCCCAACAGCCCGCAGCGAATGTTGACCACGAACACCGAGGCCGCTTCCTTGAAGTTGAACATCATGCGCCCGGTGGCTTTGACCGCCTCCTGACCTCGATGGGTTTTCTCCAGCAGCAACAGGATTTCGCTGATCGAAAATAGTCCCAGAACCAGCACCACGAACTGAATGCCATCGGTCAGGTGAATGTTGTCCCCGGTAAAACGATACACCCCGCTGTTGGCATCAATGCCCACCGCAGACAGAAACAAACCGATCAGCGCAGCAATGAACGTTTTCAGGGGCCTGTCGCCCGCCATGCCGCCCAGACAGACGATGGCGAACACCATCAGTACGAAATATTCCGCAGGACCGAAGGCAATTGCCCACTTTGCGAGCAACGGCGCGAACAGCACCATGCCGCAGGTGGCAATGAGCGCACCGATGAACGAACTCCAGGCCGACAGCGACAGCGCAACCCCGGCCAGGCCCTGACGCGCCATCGGATAACCGTCCAGCGTGGTCATGACCGTGGACGCTTCGCCCGGAATGTTCAGCAGAATGGAACTGATGCGGCCGCCATACTCGCAGCCCAGGTAAACAGCCGCCAGCAGAATCAGTGCTGATTCGGGCGGCAGTCCCAGAGCAAAGGCGATGGGTATCAGCAGCGCTACGCCGTTGATCGGTCCCAGCCCCGGCAGCAGGCCTACGACGGTGCCGATCAGCGTGCCTGACAGTGCAGTGATCAGGTTGTACGGGGTGAGCGCGACGCCGAAGCCTTGGCCCAGGTAGCTGAAAGTGTCCATGTCAGTTCTCCAGAACGCTGAGCAGGCCCAAAGGCAGGGGAGCGTCCATGGCTTTGTCGAACAATAGGTAAAGGCCGACGCTCATTACAATGACCACCACGACGCTGGGCAGCCAGCGTCCGCCGTACAGGCGCGCCATGGGAATGCCGATCAGGATGCTGCTGAGGATGAAGCCCAGCGGTTCAAACAGCCCGGCGAAGATCAGCAGCAGGGCGATGCACAGGCCGATCTTGACCAGCGTTTCGCGATCCAGTGCGGGTTCTTCTTCGGTATGGATAATGGCTGTGGGACGAATCAGCAGGTACAGCAGGGCCGCGCCCATCAGCCCGAGCATCAGCAGTGGAAAGGCCCTGGGTCCGACCGGTTCGTAGGAAAAAGGTGCCTGATACGGCCAGGCCATAAGGGCCAGGCCAAGGCAGGCCATTAGCAGTACGGCAGCGAAAATGCGTTGTATGACCATGAGAAGCTCCTTGATTGCGCCTGGTTTAAAGGCGCAACTGAAAGTCAGTCAATTGAGTTCATTACTGAATCAGGCCGAATTCCTTGGCCATCAGTTTGTAGTCGGCGACTTGCTTTTTGACGTAGGTGTCCAGCTCCGCACCGGTCATGGCGAACGGGAAGAGCTCGCGCTGATCACGCAGTTTGGCGAAGTCTTCCGAGGCCAGAATCTTGTCGAACGAGGCTTTCCACCAGTTGTAGTCTTCGTCGCTGACCTTGGGCCCCAGGTAGAAACCGCGCACCACCGGCCAGACGATGTCGTAGCCTTGTTCCTTGGCGGTCGGGATGTCTTTCATTTCCGGTTCGTCGATGCGCTTTTCGGCGAACACGGCGAGCAGGCGCATGTCGCCGCTCAGAATGTGCGGCATGGAGTCGGAGATGTCGGTACTGCCCACCTGAATGTGCCCGCCGAGCAGTGCGGTGGCGATCTCGCCGCCGCCCTCCAGCGCCACGTAACGCAAGGCGCGCGGGTTGATCCCTGCGGCTTTGGCGATAAGGGCGGTCTGCATCCAGTCCTGGCTGCCTACCGTACCGCCGGAGCCGATAACGACTTTGCTCGGGTCGGCCTTGAGGGCCTTGACCAGATCGTCGAGGTTTTTATAGGGCGAGTCGCTTTTCACCGCGATAGCCCCATAACTGGTGCCGACAGCGGCAAGCCAGCGCACGGCGTTTTCATCGAAACGACCAAATTTACCCTGCGCCAGATTGAGCAGCGAACCACTGGACCACGCCACCAGCGTGCCCGCATCGGCCGGACGCTGAGCGACCACGGCGTTGTAGGCCACCGCACCGACGCCGCCGGGCATGTAGGTCACACGCATGGGGGTGGTCAGAATCTTCTCGTTGATCAGCGCGCTCTGCACCAGCTTGCACGTCAGGTCGAAGCCGCCGCCGGGTGAGGCAGGCGCAATGCATTCCGGGCGTTTGGGCTCGGCAAGCAACTGGCCGGCCATCAACAGGCATCCGGCGGTGGCCGCTATCTGACGCAGGGAAAATTTCATAGTCAGTCTCCAGAATATTATTGTTTTTGGATGAGAGAGGTTCTTTGGGTGGAAGAGACGGTTCAACAGTCGCTTTTGTCGCGCGCACGCCGACAGCTGTTCACTGACAATGAGAAGTCATCGGTGAAAGGGGATTTATCGAGGTGCTGGAGGAAAGTGCAGCGGCGAAGGTGCTGGCGCTGTGCGATACACAGTGCAATGCGATTGACGAGCGAGCAAGCCTGAGATGGCGTAGACATGAGGTGACTCCGTTTACCGATTTATTGTTTTTATTTTCCAGACGCATCCGGGCGCCTGTTTTACACGTACCCGGTTTATCGGATTGTTTTGCGATGCTAAATGACCAACCTTTCGCAAACCTTTCAGCTACTTTGCAATTCGCTGTGGAAGGTTTGCGGGTCGTTTCTGCCCTTCACAGGCGGCCGGCCTGTAAACTCCGCGGCCATAAGCATCGATGCCCAGATCGATAACAACAGTGACAATCAGGAGACGGCGATGCGTGTTCTTCTTGTGGAAGATCATCTGCAATTGGCTGAAAGTGTCGCGCAGGCGCTCAAGAGCGCGGGTTTGACCGTTGATGTGCTGCACGATGGCGTTGCCGCCGACCTGGCGCTGAGCAGCGAAGAGTACGCCGTCGCCATTCTCGACGTCGGTCTGCCGCGCATGGACGGTTTTGAAGTGCTGGCGCGTTTACGGGCGCGCAGCAAGAACCTGCCGGTGCTTATGCTGACCGCCCGCAGCGACGTAAAGGACCGGGTTCATGGCCTGAATCTGGGGGCCGACGATTACCTGGCCAAACCGTTCGAGCTGTCCGAGCTGGAAGCCAGGGTCAAGGCACTGTTGCGTCGCAGTGTGCTGGGCGGCGAGCGCCAGCAGCGCTGTGGTGTGCTGGCCTACGATCTGGACACGCGCCGTTTTACATTGAGCGATGAGTTGCTCACGTTGACCTCCCGCGAACAGGCGGTGCTCGAAGCCTTGGTCGCCCGGCCGGGCAGGGTCATGAGCAAAGAGCAACTGGCCGCGCAGGTGTTCGGCCTCGATGAAGAAGCCAGTCCTGACGCTATCGAAATCTACGTCCATCGTCTGCGCAAGAAGCTCGACGGGCATTCTGTGGGCATCGTGACCTTCCGGGGTCTGGGGTATCTGCTTGAAAGTCGCGATGATTAACGACAGCCTGCGCTGGCGGCTGCTGTGGAATCTGGCACTGCTGCTGGTGATGTTGATGCTGGCCAGCGGCATGAGTGCTTACTGGAATGGCCGTGAAGTGGCTGACACCGCCTACGACCGTACTCTGCTGGCGTCGGCCCGGACCATTGCTGCTGGCCTGACCCAGCGCGACGGAACGCTCAGTGCTGACATCCCCTACGTCGCGCTGGACACTTTTGCTTACGACAGCGAGGGGCGCATCTATTATCAGGTCAACGACATCCATCAGAAGTTGATCTCCGGTTACGAAAATCTGCCATCGCCGCCCCCCGGCACCCTGCGCACCGATGATTATCCGGCGCTGGCCAAATTTTATAACGGGACCTATCAAGGCCAGGATGTACGGGTGGTCAGCCTGCTCAAGCCGGTGACTGATCCGGGCATGAACGGCACGGCAGAAATCCGTGTGGCGGAAACCCAGGAGGCGCGCAAGGGCATGGCGCGCAGCCTGATGGCCGACACATTGCTGCGTCTGGGCATGATCGGTGGCGGCGCGTTATTGCTGGTCTGGTTTACCGTCAGTGCAGCATTGCGCCCTCTGGAGCGGCTGCGCACGGCGGTCGAAGAGCGGCAGACCGATGACCTGCGCTCGTTGCCGATGGTCGAAGTGCAGCATGAGCTGCGCCCGCTGGTCGGCGCGCTCAACCATTTTACCGAGCGGCTGCGCTTACAGTTCGAGCGTCAGGCGCAGTTCATTGCCGATGCCGCCCATGAGTTGCGCACGCCGCTGGCCGCGCTCAAGGCTCGTGTCGAGCTGGGGTTGCGCGAGCAGGACCCGCAACAATGGCGCAGCACGCTGGAGTCGGCTGCGCTTGGCACGGATCGCCTTACGCATCTGGCCAATCAACTGTTGTCGCTGGCACGCATTGAAAACGGTGCGCAGGCAATTGCTGAAGGGGGCGCGCAGCAACTGGACCTCAGCCAGCTGGCCAGGGAACTGGGCATGGCAATGGCACCGCTGGCCCATTCGCGTGGTGTCGCACTGGCGCTGGAAGCCGACGAGCCGGTCTGGCTGCGTGGCGAGCCGACCTTGCTTAACGAGTTGCTGAGCAACCTGGTCGACAACGCGCTGGCCCACACACCACCGGGTGGCAACGTGGTACTGCGGGTTTATGCGCCGGGCGTTCTGGAGGTGGAGGATGACGGCCCGGGTATTCCGCCAGCGGAACGCGAGCGAGTCTTCGAGCGCTTTTATCGACGCAGTCAGCAGGGCAGTGGGGCCGGGCTGGGTCTGGCAATCGTGGGAGAGATCTGTCGCGCGCACCTGGCCAGAATCACGCTGCATGATGGTGCCGAGCAGGGGCTGAAAGTGCGGGTCAGTTTCAGCGCGACCTGATCGCGCTAATAAAGCATGCTTTTGGCTTCGTCCATCTGGGCTGCGAGCATGCCGTCGGCGTGGGAAAGCCGCAACTGGCTGTACGCTGGCAGGTCGACCATTTCAATCAGGCTGAATGGATGGTCGGTGTTCTTGTGGACATGCACGGTGGCTATCTGAACCAGATCTATGTAGTCCGGGCTTCTGGAGACGCGTGCGAAATTCTGGAACTGACCCGGTACACAGGCCAGCGGTTCCGGGAAATCCCATGAGCGCAGCAGGCGTTCGCCGATGACCGGGTGAATGCTGTCGATCACATGATTAAGGCTGATCGGGTCGGCGAGCAGTTCATAGTGGTCTTCTGCGTAGGTAAGGATCGGCAGAATGCCGATCAAATGGATCAGCCCCGCGAGTGTCGCCTGATCAGGTTTGAGGTTCGTGTAATTCTGGCACAGGGTGTAACTGATGCCGGCGACCTGCAGGCTCTGGTTCCAGATGTCGCGCATCTTCTGCTCGATGACGGGCGACTTGGCGTGGAACATCTGCTCGACCACCAGACCGATGGCCAGGTTGCAGGTGTAGTTGACGCCCAAGCGACGGATCGCCGTATTTACGTCGCTGACCTCGAAATTGGGGCGTAGCAGCGGGCTGTTCGCGACCTTTATCAGGCGCGCGGACAGGGCTGTATCGCTACCGATGACCTTGCTCAGGTCAAGGATACTGATTTCAGTGTCCTCTGCGGCAAGGCGAATTCTCAGTGCTACTTCCGGCAGGGTAGGGAGAAACAAGGCATCTCTGTCGATGGCCTTGATCAAGTTTCTCTGCACCTCGTCAGCCATCTTGCTCATGTTGCATCTCGCAGCTGTTGGGGGTGTCCAGAGTTTGCCGCGCGCCTCGCAGAGCGTCAGCAAGTGTCCTGGAACGCTCTAGAGACAATGGGAACCTGAATGTGTTCGTCTGCCTAGCGCTGAGTTTCGAGTTTGCTGTCCAGTGTGTAGGGCAGTTCACTCATTTGCAGCGCTGCGCCCTCGGGCGAGCCGATGTGTATGTGACCGTTTTCTGCCGCATCGCCCTGCAGTACAGCCAGCAGTTCGATGTCCTGGCCGGCCTGTGCGGCGATCACCACATTGCCCACCGCGCTGCCATGCACGGGGGAAAACAGCGCAGTGCCCGGTGCCGGGATTTCATCGCTGCGCAGCGTCAGGCGGTAAAGCCTGCGCTTGAGTTTGCCAAGATATTGCATTCGCGCAACGATTTCCTGACCGGTATAGCAACCCTTTTTGAAGCTGACGCCGCCGACCGCTTGCAGGTTGATCATCTGCGGGATGAATTCCTCGCGGGTACTGCCGAACACCTGACCGATACCGACACGGATCTGACCCAGCAGCCAGTCATTCAGCGGGCCTTCGGCCAGTTGTGACGCCAGGCGCGCTTTGAGGGTGTCGGCCTGCTCGGCGCGGACCCAGAGTTCAGCGCGGGCCGGGGAGACACGAATCGCGATCAGTTCGTTGGCGCGCACCACGGTGCCGGTGTCCTGCCGCAGATCCAGCCCCAGACTGACCAGCGCACCATCGCCGTCCTGCAAACCGAAGCGTACCCAGGCTGCACTTTCGTCAGTCAGTTTTGATTTGGAGAACACTGCGTATTTGCGCAGGTCCAGCAATTGCGGCTCTATCAGCTCGCTGGCCATCGCCAGCAAACAACCGTCACCTTCGAAAACGAGGCGAAAACTCGACTGCATCCGGCCTTTCTGGGTGCAGCGGGCGCCCAGGCTGGAGGTGTTCTCGTCGAGATAATTGAGGTTGCACGTTAACTGACCCTGAAGAAATTTGCCGGCATCCACGCCGCGAACGGCGAGAACGCCCTCATGGGATAGCGTGCAGAAAAAAGCTGTGTGGGCCATGGTCATCGCAAAGTGGGGAAAGTGTCCGGGGACACATCATAGTGCCGAGTGGAGGTTATGCATACGGGTAGACGAAAACTGCTGCGACCATTGCGATATTCGCGTGGCTGGCTCACGGCTGTATACTCGCCGCCTACTTTGAGGAGCGCTCCATGGTCGAAGACGTCGAACTCAACCGCCTTTACTGGCACAGCCGCCGTGGCATGCTCGAGCTGGACGTGCTGCTGGTGCCGTTTGTCCGCGAGGTCTATCCCCATTTGAATGACGTGGACCGCGATCTGTATCGCCGCCTGCTGACGTGTGAAGATCAGGACATGTTTGGCTGGTTCATGCAGCGCGCCGAGTCCGAGGACGCCGAATTGCAACGCATGGTTCGCATGATTCTGGATCGTGTCCAGCCCAAGTGATCGTTTCGAGTGTCAATGGCAGGCTTCGCGCCTGCTGCTGACGGCGTACCTTGCTGTTCAGCTACTGGCACTGATGGCCTTGTGCTGGCTGGATATCCCTTTATGGACATCGGTTGCAGGTGCGTTGTTGTGTCTGGCGCATGCCGTTTGGGTGATTCCCCGTGCGTTACTGCTCAGCCATCCTGCGGCCGTCACTGCGCTGCGGCGCGATGATCAGGGTTGGCAAGTGTGGAGCGAGGGGGGCGGCTGGCAGCCTGTGCAGTTATGCCCGGACAGCCTCGCGTTGCCGTTAATGGTGATTCTGCGCTTTCGCCCGGTTGTTCAGGGGCGACCCTCCCGGATGACAAAAAGCTGTTGTATCCCGCGTGACGCGCTGACGCCGGACATTCACCGGCGCCTGCGCGTACGGCTGAAGTTCAGCCGACGTAAGTGGGCGGTACCAGAATAGTGTCCAGCGCTTGCGGGAGCATGTCCGGGTAATCCAGCGTGTAATGCAGCCCGCGGCTTTCCTTGCGCTGCATGGCCGAGCAGATCATCAGTTCGGCCACTTGGGCCAGATTACGCAGCTCGATCAGGTCGCGGCTGACCTTGTAGTTACTGTAGAACTCATCAATTTCGTCGAGCAACAACCGCACACGGTGCTTGGCGCGCTGCAAGCGTTTGTTGGTGCGCACGATACCAACGTAATCCCACATGAACCGCCTTAATTCGTCCCAGTTGTGGGCGATGATCACGTCTTCATCGGAGTCGGTCACCTGGCTGGCATCCCACGCTGGCAGGTCAGCGGGCATCGGCACACTGGACAGCTGCTTTTCGATGTCGGCGGCTGCCGAGCGGGCGTAAACGAAGCATTCCAGCAGCGAGTTGCTGGCCATGCGATTGGCGCCGTGCAGGCCGGTGAAGCTGGTTTCGCCGATGGCGTACAGGCCTGGCACATCGGTATGGCCCTGGCTGTCGACCATCACGCCGCCACAGGTGTAATGCGCTGCCGGGACGACGGGGATCGGCTCACGAGTGATGTCGATGGAAAATTCCAGGCAGCGCTCGTAGACGGTCGGGAAGTGCGTTTTGATGAAGGCTTCGGGCTTGTGGCTGATGTCCAGGTAGACGCAGTCGATACCCAGCCGCTTCATTTCGTGGTCAATGGCGCGGGCGACGATATCGCGAGGGGCCAATTCTGCCCGTTCGTCGAAGTGTGGCATGAAGCGCTCGCCATTGGGTAGCTTGAGGTAAGCGCCTTCACCGCGCAGGGCTTCGGTGATCAGAAAGCTCTTGGCCTGCGGGTGGTACAGGCAGGTTGGGTGAAACTGGTTAAATTCAAGGTTCGCCACCCGACAGCCGGAGCGCCAGGCCATGGCGATCCCGTCGCCGCATGCACCGTCCGGGTTGCTGGTGTACAGATAGACCTTGGCGGCGCCGCCCGAGGCCAGGATCGTGAAGCGCGCGCTATAGGTATCCACTTCACCGCTGTTGCGATTGAGCACGTAAGCGCCCAGGCAACGCTGGCCTTCAAGGCCAAGGCGGCGCTCGGTTATCAAATCGATGGCGGCGCGCTGTTCAAGCAGTTCGATGTTCGGCCGCTTGCGGGCCTGCTCGAGCAGCGTACGAAAGATGGCCGCGCCGGTGGCGTCGGCGGCATGAATGATTCGCCGATGGCTGTGGCCGCCCTCGCGGGTCAGGTGAAATTCAAAGCCGCTCTCATCGACGTCTGCGTCGTCGCCCCGGGTAAAAGGGACGCCTTGATCAATCAGCCACTGAATCGCCTCACGACTGTGCTCGACGGTAAAGCGCACTGCGTCTTCATTGCACAGGCCGCCACCGGCGTTCAACGTGTCTTCGACATGAGACTGCACCGTGTCGGTGTCATCAAGGACCGCCGCAACACCGCCCTGGGCCCAGAATGTCGAGCCATTGGACAGATCGCCCTTGCTCAGAACCGCAATCCGCAGATGGTCGGGAAGGGTGAGCGCCAGGCTCAGGCCTGCAGCGCCGCTGCCGATAACCAGTACGTCGTGCTGAAAATGTTGGCTCATCTGCGAATTCTGCCCTTGGCGGCTACTAGTATAAGTATGGGGGGAACGGCACAATAGCCGCGCCTACATGGCAAAGTGAGACCACGACGGGTCAGGATTGTGCTCCAGTCCCGGACGCTCTGCCTATTGTTTTCCCTGAGTTCCGTCACTGGAAATGCTTCAGTACGCTGATTTCAGGGGCATTTGTGCAGTTTGCGGCTCACGCCTGTGATTGTGTCAATGGAACTTTTTGGTAAGAACCGGGCTCAATAGCAGGTTGCCTATACAGGAACAGCGTCGTTTTCGCAGGGTTAGATAAGTGATCATCAACTGCGAGACTGGCGACAAGACTATTCGCGCAGCCGACGGTGTCGAGCTGCGTTTTTCCTGCAGGCTTTCAAGACGGCCTGCAGGAAACTTGCTTGAAGGGGGAGAACTTTTGCGAAAAGCCCGAGTCTATGTTTGCAAGCCTGAACAATGTCAGTTGCAACACTCCTTCATGCTTAATGAGGAGTGTTCATGCTAACCCAGGAAGAGGATCAGGCGCTTGTCGAGCGCGTACAGCGCGGCGATACAAGAGCATTTGATCTGCTGGTGCTGAAATATCAGCACAAAATTCTAGGGTTGATCGTGCGATTCGTGCACGACACCCATGAGGCTCAAGACGTTGCACAGGAAGCTTTTATCAAGGCTTACCGTGCACTCGGAAACTTTCGCGGCGACAGTGCTTTTTATACATGGCTGTACCGCATCGCCATTAACACGGCGAAAAACTATTTGGTATCGCGAGGTCGGCGACCACCAGATAGCGATGTCAGGTCTGAAGACGCGGAGTTCTACGATGGCGATCACGGCCTCAAGGACATCGAGTCGCCGGAGCGTGCATTGCTGAGGGATGAGATCGAGGGCACCGTCCATCGGACCATCCAGCTTCTCCCGGAAGATTTACGTACGGCACTAACTTTACGTGAATTCGACGGTCTGAGTTACGAAGACATTGCGAGCGTCATGCAGTGTCCTGTTGGTACCGTGCGCTCTCGAATCTTTCGCGCTCGGGAAGCCATCGATAAAGCCCTGCAGCCGTTGTTGCAGGAATCCTGAGACAGCGGCGATAGCCCAAGAGAGGAACCCGCCATGAGTCGTGAAGCCCTGCAGGAATCGCTGTCCGCGGTACTGGATAACGAAGCGGACGAACTGGAATTACGTCGGGTATTAAATGCCATTGATGATGCCGACACTCGTGCCACCTGGTCGCGTTACCAGGTTGCTCGTGCAGCCATGCACAAAGAACTGCTGATCCCGCATCTGGACATTTCGGCCGCAGTATCTGCCGCAATTGCCGATGAAGTCAGCCCGCTCAAGGCCGCACGCGGTCCTTGGCGTACGCTGGGTCGTCTGGCTGTAGCAGCGTCGGTAACCGTTGCCGTTCTGGCCGGTGTCCGCCTGTACAACCAGGATGACATCGCTGGTGCGCAATTGGCACAGCAGACACAGCAGCCTGCAAACCTCACGGTTCCGCAAGTAAAAGGTCCCGCTGTACTGGCTGGTTACACTGAGAGCACCGAGCAGGCGCCAGGGCCAATGGCCAATGGCGTGTTGCAGGGTGCAGGTCAAGGTGATCAGCGTCTGCCCGGTTACCTGCGTCAGCATGCACAGGAAGCTGCCCTGAAAGGCACTGAAAGCGCACTGCCGTATGCCCGTGCTGCGAGCCTGGAAAACCGTTAAGGAGGATCATGCGAGCCGTCCCTCTACTGCCATTACTGCTTGGCGGATGGCTTGCCCTCCCGGTTCAGGCTGATGATGCGCAAGACGCTATAAACCGTCTCGCGAAGGTTGATCAGCAGCAAAGCTATCAAGGCACCTTTGTTTACGAACGCAACGGTAGTTTTTCTACCCATCGGATCTGGCACCGCGTCGCGGATGGCACGACTCAGGAGCGTTTGTTGCAGCTTGATGGTTCTGCACAGGAAGCTGTAAGGTTGGGTGGGCTCACCCAGTGCGTCAGTGGCACGCTCGAAGCGGGTGTTACCAGCCCGGCTGTTGCTGCTCCGCGTGCCTTCGATCTCAAAAGACTTTCCGCCTCGTACGACATTAAAACCGTCGGCAAATCCAGAGTGGCCGGTCGCCCGACAACCATTGTTGCGTTGTCGCCCAAAGACCAGCATCGATACGGTCTTGAACTGCATCTCGATAATGAAACCGGGTTATTGCTCAAGTCACTGTTGTTGAGTGAAAGAGGCCAATTGCTCGAACGTTTCCAGTTTACCGATCTTGATACGGCCAGTGTCCTGTCCGAGCAGATGCTCAAGGCCGATGCTGACTGCAAACCCGTCACGGTCGCAAAACCCAAGCCTGAGCCTTCAACGCCTGTTGCATGGCACTCTGACTGGTTGCCTCCGGGTTTCGAACTCAGTGGCAGCAGCGTCCGTAAGGATTCGGCCACGCAATCGTTGGTTACCCGACTGATGTACGGTGACGGTCTGGCACAGTTTTCAGTGTTTGTCGAAGCAGTGAAAGGCGCATCTTCATCAGATATCCGAACCCAGCTGGGTCCTACGGTGGCGGTCTCGCGTCGTCTCACCACGCCTCAGGGCGACATGATGGTGACAGTCGTCGGAGAGGTGCCGATGGGCACGGCCGAGCGTATTGCATTGTCCATGCGTAACGATGAAACTCCAGCGAAGAAGTAAGCACCCGAAATCACCAGAACGCCCTTGATGTAGAAGTTTTCATCAAGGGGTCGATGAGTCGCCAGACTGCAGTCAACCTGGCCTTGCGCTGAGACGCTGAAATGTTTGGTGAGGTTTGAACGTTGCAAAAAGCCTGTTTTTTTTCTATAGGTCATAGCTTCGCAGCTCTGGCCTTTTGTCGTTTGTAAGGCCATATAGCTGATCCAGGGATGAGCATCGCTGCTCGGGGTCTTTGAGTCAGTTGCTTTGTACTGCTTAATTTTGCTCGTTACGAACGGGAGCCATATGTCGACACCACGCATGAAATCCTACTTCTCACTGATCGCCGCCGTGCTGATGCTCGGTCAGGTCGCTACGGCCCAGGCAGAAAACCTGCCGGACTTTACCGGGCTGGTCGAGCAGGCCTCGCCTGCGGTAGTGAACATCAGTACACGTCAGAAACTGCCGGATCGCGCCGTCGCCAACAAGCAGATGCCTGATCTGGAAGGCTTGCCGCCGATGTTGCGCGAATTTCTCGAGCGCAGCATGCCACCAGGTTCGCGCGCACCAGGAACCGGCAAGGGTGATCGCCAGCGCGAGGCTCAGTCGTTGGGCTCGGGCTTTATCATCTCGCCCGATGGCTATGTGCTGACCAACAACCATGTGATCGACGGTGCCGACGAAATTCTCGTGCGCCTCTCTGACCGCAGCGAATTGAAAGCCAAGCTGATAGGCACCGACCCGCGCACCGATGTCGCCGTGCTGAAGATCGAAGGCAAGGACCTGCCGACCGCCAAGCTGGGTAATTCCAACACGCTCAAAGTGGGCGAGTGGGTCTTGGCGATCGGTTCGCCGTTCGGTTTCGATCATTCGGTGACCAAAGGTATCGTCAGCGCCAAGGGTCGCAGTCTGCCCAATGACACCTATGTGCCGTTCATTCAGACCGACGTAGCGATCAACCCGGGTAACTCGGGTGGTCCGTTGTTCAACATGGCGGGCGAAGTGGTTGGGATCAACTCGCAGATATTCACCCGCTCGGGCGGCTTCATGGGCCTGTCTTTCGCTATTCCGATCGATGTCGCCATGGACGTTGCCAACCAGCTCAAGGCCAGTGGCAAAGTCAGTCGCGGCTGGTTGGGCGTGGTTATTCAGGAAGTGAACAAGGACCTGGCTGAGTCGTTCGGTCTGGACAAGCCAGCCGGTGCGCTGGTTGCACAGGTGCTGGAAGATGGTCCGGCGGCCAAGGGTGGTCTGCAGGTCGGTGACGTTATTCTCAGTGCCAACGGCCAGCCAATCGTCATGTCGGCTGACCTGCCGCACCTGATCGGCAACCTCAAGGATGGCAGCAAGGCCGAGCTTGAAGTGATTCGTGATGGCAAGCGTCAGAAACTGACCGTCACTGTCGGCGCGCTGCCGGATGAAGGCCAGGAAATGGGCGGTGCTGCAGGCGCCAGTGCCGAGCGCAGCAGCAATCGTCTGGGCGTTTCGGTGATCGAGCTGACCGCCGAGCAGAAGAAGACGCTGGACATCAAGGGTGGCGTGGCCATCAAGGAAGTCACTGAGGGTCCTGCGTCGCTGATCGGTTTGCAGCCTGGTGATGTCATCACTCACCTGAACAATCAGGCGATCATGTCCGGGAAACAATTCACTGATGTGGCTAAAAGCCTGCCCAAGGATCGTTCTGTCTCGATGCGCGTACTGCGTCAGGGCCGAGCGACCTTCATTACCTTCAAACTGTCGGAGTAACAGGCAGGTTTGATCGGGAAGGGTGGCCATGGCCACCCTTTTTTGTGGCTGTTTGTTTGCCGTGCGCCGATCCGGGTGCCTGTAAGCGTGACGCCTCTTGCTTAGTTCAGGTACAATTCCCGGCTATTTTTCGGCGGGCAATCTGCCTGCAACCTTTTTGAGTGTTGATCCGTGAGTGATTTGAGTCATATCCGCAATTTCTCCATCATCGCCCACATTGACCATGGCAAGTCGACGCTGGCCGACCGCTTCATTCAAATGTGCGGTGGCCTGTCCGAGCGCGAAATGGAATCGCAGGTGCTCGACTCCATGGACCTCGAGCGCGAGCGCGGGATCACCATCAAGGCCCATAGCGTTACCCTGTATTACAAGGCCAAAGACGGTATCACCTACCAGCTGAACTTCATCGACACCCCGGGGCACGTGGACTTCACCTACGAAGTCAGCCGTTCCCTGGCTGCGTGCGAAGGTGCGTTGCTGGTCGTCGATGCCGGTCAGGGTGTAGAGGCTCAGTCGGTTGCCAACTGCTACACCGCCATCGAGCAGGGCCTTGAGGTCATGCCGGTGCTGAACAAGATGGACTTGCCGCAGGCCGATCCGGACCGCGTCAAGGAAGAAATCGAAAAAATCATCGGCATCGACGCCACCGATGCCGTGGCGTGCAGCGCCAAGAGCGGCATGGGCGTAGATGAAGTGCTCGAGCGCCTGGTAGCGACCATTCCGCCACCGACCGGCGACATCGAAGCGCCGCTGCAAGCGCTGATCATCGACTCCTGGTTCGATAACTACCTGGGCGTCGTGTCGCTGGTACGTGTGCGCCACGGCCGGGTCAAAAAGGGCGACAAGATCCTCGTCAAGTCCACCGGCAAGCTTCATCTGGTCGACAGCGTGGGCGTGTTCAACCCCAAGCACTCTGCAACCGTCGATCTGAAAGCGGGCGAAGTAGGCTTCATCATCGCCGGCATCAAGGACATTCACGGTGCGCCGGTCGGTGACACCCTGACCCTGAGCACTACACCCGATGTAGACGTGCTGCCAGGCTTCAAACGTATCCAGCCGCAGGTCTACGCCGGCCTGTTCCCGGTCAGCTCCGACGATTTCGAAGACTTCCGTGAAGCGCTGCAGAAGCTGACGCTGAACGACTCTTCCCTGCAGTATTCGCCGGAAAGCTCCGACGCACTGGGCTTCGGCTTCCGTTGCGGCTTCCTCGGCATGCTGCACATGGAGATCATCCAGGAGCGCCTGGAGCGCGAGTACAACCTCGACCTGATCACCACCGCGCCAACCGTAATCTTCGAGTTGCTGCTCAAGACCGGTGAGACAATCTACGTCGACAACCCGTCCAAGCTGCCTGACCTGTCGGCCATCGAAGACATGCGCGAGCCCATCGTCCGGGCAAATATTCTTGTGCCGCAGGAGCATCTGGGCAACGTCATTACGTTGTGCATTGAAAAGCGTGGCGTCCAGCACGACATGCTGTTCCTCGGTACTCAGGTGCAAGTGAGCTACGATTTGCCGATGAACGAAGTGGTCCTCGACTTCTTCGACCGTCTCAAATCGGTCAGCCGCGGTTACGCGTCCCTGGATTACCATTTTGATCGTTACCAGTCTGCCAACCTGGTCAAGCTCGACGTTCTGATCAACGGCGAGAAGGTCGATGCCCTGGCGTTGATCGTTCACCGCGACAACGCGCACTACAAAGGCCGTGCGTTGACCGAGAAGATGAAAGAGCTGATCCCTCGACAGATGTTCGACGTCGCAATTCAGGCCGCCATCGGTGGTCAGATTGTTGCCCGGACGACCGTCAAGGCGCTTAGAAAGAACGTATTGGCCAAATGCTACGGCGGCGACGTTAGCCGCAAGCGTAAATTGCTGGAGAAGCAAAAGGCCGGTAAGAAACGCATGAAGCAGGTCGGCAACGTGGAAATTCCACAGGAAGCCTTCCTTGCCGTGCTCAGGTTGGAATAGTCAGGTCCTATGTCACTAAATTTCCCGCTGTTGTTGGTCATCGCTGTCTTCGTCTGTGGCGTGCTTGCACTGATTGATCTGGTCTTCCTGGCGCCGCGTCGCCGGGTTGCCATTTCCAACTATCAGGGCAGCGTCGGAGAACCTGACATTGCTGTCGTCGAGCGCTTGAACAAGGAGCCGTTGCTGGTTGAATACGGCAAGTCGTTCTTCCCGGTGCTGTTCATCGTGCTGGTGCTTCGATCGTTTCTGGTAGAGCCATTCCAGATCCCTTCGGGCTCCATGAAGCCGACGCTGGACGTGGGCGATTTCATTCTGGTCAACAAGTTCTCGTATGGCATCCGCCTGCCGGTACTGGACCAGAAAGTCATCGAGATCGGTGATCCGCAGCGTGGCGATGTAATGGTGTTCCGCTACCCAAGCGACCCGAGCGTCAACTACATCAAGCGTGTGGTCGGTCTGCCGGGTGATCGCATCCGCTACACCAGCGACAAGCGGTTGTTCATCAATGGCCAGCTGGTGGCCAAGAAACTGATCGGCATCGAACCCGGCACACTGGGTAGTGCAGAGCTGTACGAAGAGCAACTGGGCACCGTGGAACATCAGATCCGTCAGGAAATGAGCCGTTACCGTGCACCGCCTGACAGCGAATGGACCGTCCCGGCTGCGCACTACTTCATGATGGGCGACAACCGCGACAACTCCAATGACAGCCGTTACTGGGATGATCCCAACATTCCCAAGGACGAGCTGGGCATGGTTCCGGACAAGAACATCGTCGGCAAGGCCTTCGCTGTCTGGATGAGCTGGCCGGAGCCGAAATTGAGTCACTTCCCTAATTTTGCACGTGTAGGGTTGATCAAGTAATCGATGCGGCGCTGCCTGGGGCAGCGCCGTATGTCATTTGGGCTGACTGGAAACGCCTCTGAACGATGAGTCGGCCCGGTCGGGCAGGCGGTCTATTATTGAGGTCGAAGTCGAACATGACGTTCTCTACTTCTCAAAAAGGTTTTTCGTTTGTGGGATGGTTGTTGGTGCTGGCGCTGGTCGCGTTTGCGACGAGCACGGCCTTCAAGCTGGTCCCGCATTACCTCGACTACATGACGATGAAGAAAATCATCGAAGCGGCTGACAACAATCAGGCCCTGGACATTACCACGGTCAACGATTTTTACGGTTACGTCGGCAAGAACATGCAGGTCAACAATATTCGGGATATAGATTTGGACAAGGCGTTGAAAGTGACAGTGGAGAACAATGCGTTCAAAGCTCATTTGAACTATGAGCAGCGTGAACCGTGGTTCCAGAATATCGATCTGGTGATGAAGTTCGACAAGCAATTCAGTGTGGGTAAACCGTGAGCGTATCCCTGAGCCGCCTTGAGCGTCAGCTCGGCTACACCTTCAAGGATCAGGAACTGATGATCCTGGCCCTGACCCACCGCAGTTTTGCCGGTCGCAACAACGAGCGTCTGGAGTTTCTCGGTGATGCCATCCTCAATTTCGTGGCGGGCGAAGCGTTGTTCGAGCGTTTCCCGCAGGCCCGCGAAGGTCAGTTGTCCCGCTTGCGAGCGCGGCTGGTCAAGGGCGAAACCCTGGCGTTGCTGGCGCGTGGCTTTGATCTGGGCGAGTACCTGCGCCTGGGCTCCGGCGAGCTGAAAAGCGGTGGCTTCCGTCGCGAGTCGATTCTGGCTGACGCCCTTGAGGCGCTGATCGGAGCGATCTACCTCGATGCAGGCATGGAAGCGGCGCGCGAGCGTGTGCTGGCCTGGCTGACGACCGAGTTCGATAGCCTGACGCTGGTGGACACCAACAAGGACCCCAAGACCCGACTGCAGGAATTTCTCCAGTCGCGGGCCTGCGACCTGCCGCGCTACGAAGTGGTGGATATCCAGGGCGAGCCGCATTGCCGGACGTTTTTCGTCGAATGCGAGATCAACCTATTGAATGAAAAGAGCCGAGGACAGGGTGTCAGCCGCCGGATTGCCGAACAGGTAGCCGCCGCAGCAGCACTCATCGCTCTGGGCGTGGAGAACGGTCATGAATGATACAACTGCAACTCGCTGTGGCTATGTTGCCATCGTCGGCCGTCCTAACGTAGGCAAGTCCACGCTGCTCAACCATATTCTGGGTCAGAAGCTGGCGATCACCTCGCGCAAGCCGCAGACCACTCGCCACAACATGCTGGGCATCAAGACCGAGGGCGCCGTGCAGGCGATCTACGTCGACACCCCCGGCATGCACAAAAATGGCGAGAAAGCGCTCAATCGCTACATGAACAAGACTGCATCGGCCGCGTTGAAAGACGTCGACGTGGTGATTTTCGTGGTAGACCGCACCCGCTGGACCGACGAAGACCAGATGGTTCTGGAGCGCGTTCAATACGTGCAGGGCCCGGTCATTCTGGCGATCAACAAGACCGACCGCATCGAAGACAAGAGTGACCTGATGCCGCATCTGGAGTGGCTGCAAGGCCAACTGCCGAATGCGTCCATCGTGCCGATTTCTGCGCAGCACGGGCACAACCTTGAAGCGCTGGAAAGCCTCATCGCCTCTCATCTGCCAGAGAACGATCACTTCTTCCCGGAAGATCAGATTACCGACCGCAGCAGCCGCTTTCTGGCTGCCGAGCTGGTTCGCGAGAAAATCATGCGCCAATTGGGTGCCGAGCTTCCGTACCAGATCACCGTCGAGATCGAAGAGTTCAAGCAGCAGGGCCGTACCCTGCACATCCACGCGCTGATCCTCGTCGAGCGTGATGGGCAGAAGAAGATCATCATTGGCGACAAGGGCGATCGCATCAAGCGCATCGGCAGTGATGCACGTCGCGACATGGAAGTGCTGTTTGACTCCAAGGTCATGCTCAACCTGTGGGTCAAGGTCAAGGGTGGCTGGTCCGATGACGAGCGGGCACTGCGCTCGCTGGGTTACGGCGACCTTTAAGCTGTCCCTTCGTCCGACCATTCTCCGGTCGGGCGAGCCTTTCTCTTACGAGCCCACCTGATGAGCACGCCCACCGGCCAACTTGCTTATGTGCTCCACAGCCGTGCGTATCGTGAAAACAGCGCGCTGGTCGATTTCCTTACGCCTCAGGGCCGCCTGCGTGCGGTGCTGCGCAGCGCCAAAGGCAAGGCCGGTTCGCTGGCGCGGCCGTTCGTGCCGCTGGAAGTCGAGTTTCGCGGGCGTGGCGAACTGAAAAACGTCGGTCGTATGGAGAGCGCAGGGGTCGCCACCTGGATGACCGGTGAAGCACTGTTCAGCGGCATGTACCTCAACGAACTGCTGATTCGCCTGCTGCCCGCCGAAGACCCGCATCCTGCCGTGTTTGAACACTACGCCGCCACCTTGCTGGCGCTCGCGCGGGGCCGTCCGCTGGAACCGTTGTTGCGCTCGTTTGAATGGCGCTTGCTCGACGACCTGGGCTACGGCTTTGCTATGGACGCCGATATCAACGGTGAACCGCTGGCCGTTGATGGCATGTACCGTCTGCAGGTGGATGCCGGGCTTGAGCGGGTCTACCTGCTGCAGCCTGGCCTTTTTCAGGGCGCAGAGCTGCTGGCCATGTCCGACGCTGACTGGAGCGTTCCCGGTGCGTTGTCGGCGGCCAAGCGCCTGATGCGTCAGGCGCTGGCGGTACACCTGGGCGGTCGCCCGTTAGTCAGCCGTGAACTGTTTCGCAAGCCGTAATCAGGCCTTATGCTTCACAGCCCCGATAAAACATCAGTGTGTACACTTTTCTGGAGACAGCCGTGACCCAAAGCACTCGCATCCTTCTTGGCGTGAACATCGATCACGTGGCCACTTTGCGTCAGGCCCGCGGCACGCGTTACCCGGACCCGGTCAAGGCCGCGCTGGATGCCGAAGAGGCGGGCGCTGATGGCATTACCGTGCACTTGCGTGAAGACCGTCGGCACATTCAGGAACGTGACGTTCTGCTGCTCAAGGACGTGCTGCAGACGCGCATGAATTTCGAGATGGGCGTGACCGAAGAAATGCTCGCGTTTGCCGAGCGTATTCGGCCTGCACATATCTGCCTGGTGCCGGAGACGCGTCAGGAACTGACTACGGAAGGCGGTCTTGATGTTGCCGGGCAGGAGGCGCGGATCAAGGCCGCCGTCGAGCGGCTGGCGAAAATCGGTTGCGAGGTCTCGCTGTTCATCGACGCCGATGAGCGCCAGATTGCTGCATCAAAACGTGTCGGCGCACCGGCCATCGAACTGCACACCGGCCGCTATGCCGATGCCCAGACCCCGACCGAAGTCGCCGAAGAACTGCAGCGGGTTGCCGACGGCGTAGCCTTTGGTCTTGCGCAGGGCCTGATCGTCAACGCCGGTCATGGCCTGCACTACCACAACGTCGAGGCAGTGGCTGCGATCAAGGGCATCAACGAACTGAACATCGGCCACGCACTGGTAGCCCATGCACTGTTCGTCGGCTTCAAGGCGGCGGTGTCAGAGATGAAAGCGCTGATCGTGGCGGCTGCAGAACACCGCTAGTGTACTGTTTGCGAAATAATTTACCCGTGTCCCGCAACCTAAGTTATTGATAAAATTTGAATTTTACGTTAGTTAGTAGCTGGTTTTTTCGAAAACAG
>NZ_ATDK01000222.1 GCF_000444135.1 Pseudomonas avellanae BPIC 631 | reverse complement strand
CGTTTGGAACGCTAAGGGAGAAGATATTTTGAACAAAATACAGCGAGCCCGCGCGGCAATGACCACGCAGGCATGAGAGAAGTTAATTTTGAGACGGTACACTAGAATGTCGGAATAACTTCGACACTCCTCCCTGATTTTATAAGCTATCAGCTCAGGATTGACCTCTGCAAGCAGTGGCGGAGATATGGCGAGCATCAGAGGCAAGCACAAAGGTATTTTCAACACGGCCACCACTGACTGAAAGCATTGAGCCATCATGCCCCCAGCCGGGAATTTTTCCTAGAAATTTCCTTGACGCAATGCATAAGAAGGGACGACCCCTAACCCCTTTGCCTACCCCCTCGCCTTGATGACCCCACGCACACAGAAATAGCCCTGCCCCTTGAGCGTCAAGAAAACTCTACAGAGCGGTTGGGTAGCGTCCAGCCCACAGCAGGCACGTAGCTCAGTTGGTTAGAAGCTTGCCATTGTGAGGCCACGAACAATGAGCACCACCTTAACAAGAAGGTGATCAGGCCATACAGATCAGTAGGTTAGGTATGGTCGTTCACATTTACTCGTGTGAATGCCACTGTGAATGAGGTGTGAACGTTCGTGTGAACGACGATTTGAACGAGAACGGACGTTCCCATTGCGGTGTGTGAACGATGCCTATAGATTGTGAACGTTTTCTCAAGGAACAAAAAAGGGGAACCCTTTCGGATTCCCCCTCTCGACCGCCCAGCAGAGCGGATTTGTTTGGTAGGCGCGATTGGACTCGAACCAACGACCCCCACCATGTCAAGGTGGTGCTCTAACCAACTGAGCTACGTGCCTGCTGTGGGTTGGCATTCTACGGATATCCAGATGCCTGTCAATGCATTTTTAACCTAAGCCCATGAATTACAGCGTTTTTTGCAGGAAATCAGGCCGGAGCTGTTTTTCTCTGTTGCTGGTAGCGGCTCCGTATCTCGGGTACGATCAGCGCCATCGTCAAGAATATTAAACGGAGTCTCAGGATGGCGAACACGCCCTACCCTCAATCCTATTACGCAGCTTCGGCCAATCCTGTACCGGAACGTCCCGCCTTGCAAGGCGAGGTCGAGACTGACGTGTGTGTCATCGGGGCTGGCTATACAGGCCTGTCCAGCGCGCTGTTTCTGCTGGAAAACGGCTTTCGGGTCACGGTGCTGGAAGCCGCGAAGGTCGGGTTTGGCGCGTCGGGCCGTAACGGCGGGCAGATCGTCAACAGTTACAGCCGTGACATCGACGTGATCGAGCGCACCGTCGGGCCGCGCCAGGCGCAGTTGCTGGGGCAGATGGCATTTGAGGGTGCGGCCATCATTCGTGACCGGGTTTCCCGCTATGGCATTCAGTGCGACCTGAAGGACGGCGGTGTGTTTGCGGCGCTGACCAGCAAGCAACTGGCGCACCTGGAAGCCCAGCAACGGCTCTGGGAACGCTACGGCCATAGCCACCTGGAATTGATGGACAAGCGCCGGATCAACGAAGTTGTGGCCTGCGATCAATACATCGGTGGTCTGCTGGACATGACCGGCGGCCATATTCACCCGCTCAATCTGGCGCTGGGCGAAGCGGCTGCCGTCGAAACACTGGGCGGCACTATTTATGAGCAATCGGCGGCCATTCGCATCGAGCGTGGCGCCAACCCGGTGGTTCACACCGCGCAGGGTAAAGTCAGGGCCAGGTTCATTATTGTGGCGGGCAACGCCTATCTGGGTAACCTGGTGCCGGAACTGGCGGCAAAATCGATGCCGTGCGGCACTCAGGTGATTACCACCGAGCCGCTGAGCGATGAGCTGGCCAAAACACTCCTGCCGCAGGACTACTGCGTCGAAGACTGTAACTACCTGCTCGATTACTACCGCCTCAGCGCCGACAAGCGCCTGATATACGGTGGCGGCGTGGTGTATGGCGCACGAGATCCGGCTAACATCGAAGCCATCATTCGTCCGAAAATGCTCAAGGCATTCCCGCAACTCAAGGACGTGAAGATCGACTACGCGTGGACCGGCAACTTCCTGCTGACCCTGTCTCGCCTGCCGCAGGTTGGCAGGCTTGGCGACAACATCTATTACTCGCAGGGTTGCAGCGGGCATGGCGTGACGTACACGCATCTGGCTGGCAAGGTGCTGGCCGAAGCCCTGCGCGGGCAGGCCGAACGTTTCGATGCGTTCGCCGACCTGCCTCATTACCCGTTCCCCGGCGGGCAGATGCTGCGCACGCCGCTCACGGCGCTGGGTGCCTGGTATTACAGCTTGCGTGACCGTTTGGGTTTCTAGACTCGACTCGGGTCGCAGGTACTAAACAACGGCACCTTCATGGGTGCCGTTTTCATCAACGCCGCGTTGATTTCATTTAACGCTTCGTTCCAGAGTCCTTTGCGCCTCGCCGGCCGCCTGCTCCTGTCCTGCTTTCGCCAGTGCGTCGACCGCCTGCAACCAACGCTGCTGATCGACCCCGGCAGGCAACTGTCGAGGCGACTGAACCAGCACCGCCCAGCTGCCTGCGTCTTTCCAGGCAGACGTGAAGCTGCTGAAGCTCATCGAATAACGACGGTCCATTCCCGCATTCAGCAAAACGGTTTCCTTGACCCGGTTGTAACCGATCAACACGCCATAGCGCGGTCCTTTCCAGAGAACAGAACCCTGCGCAAACCGCAGCATCACCGGATACCCCGCCGACACTTGAGTCAGCAGATCCTGCAGTTCACCACCCAGCGGGTAGACCATAAAGCCGTATTCGCGCGCGACGTTCTGCATGTTCTGCTCTAAACGACCTTCGGCACCCGGCAGTTGCAGCGGTTTGTCGAGCAGGCCGGGGGTGGTCTGCACTTGCTGGTTGGCCAGCATGCTTGCCAGCGCGCCGGGCCCACTCTGATAGGCATTGCCGCGAAAGAACGGCACCGAGGTCAGTTCGACCCGGTCCGGCAGGCGTTTGATCTGGGGCGTCACCATCGATGAGCAGCCGGCAAGGCCGGCGATAAAGGCCAAAACCAGCCACGGACGCCTGGCGCTGGTAATAACGCCAAAAAGAGAAACCGACAACATGCTCACTCACTTCAACTGATGCCGAGCAACCCGCGACCCGGCCTGAGTGCCGATCATAGAGCCGTCGGCGATCGGGGTATAGCGTTGTGCAGCAGTCCGCCGGTGTTCATAGCACAAATCGTTCATAGCCCGATGCCATTGGTCAACTAATCGAAACATGCTTCGTACTAGACTGTCAGTTATCAAGACCGCGAGAAAAGCAGGAATTGGGAGGCACTTATGAGCCTGGAACTGACAATAGTGATGCTGATCGCTTCGTGGCTGGCAGTGGCCAGTGCGATGCTCTGGGGCGTCATGCGTGTTTCGCGTCGTTATCACCCACGCGGTGTCGAGCCGCCTGCACCACAGCGGCCGGTCGTGGCAAAGCCTGTGAAGGCTCAGGCTGCAGTCGCCAGTTGAACCTCGCCTGCCGACTGGCGTGCACTTGTACCAAACGTGGAATGCAAAACGGTCGACCCGGGCAGCCGGGTCGACCGTTTTTTCTTCAGTGAAACCGTTTATCAGTGAGCGGATGCCTGAGCAGCGGCAGCCTTTTTGCGTCTTGCCTTGCGCACCAGCATGTTCAGGCCTTCAATGGCTGCCGAGAACGTCATGGCAGCGTAGATGTAGCCCTTCGGTACGTGGGCGCCAAAACCTTCGGCGATCAGCGTCATACCGATCATGATCAAAAAGCCCAGTGCCAGCATGACCACAGTCGGGTTGTCGTTGATGAACTTCGCCAGCGGGTTGGCGGCAACCAGCATCACGATCACAGCGGACACCACGGCGATGATCATGATAGGCAGGTGTTCGGTCATGCCTACGGCAGTAATGATACTGTCGATGGAGAACACCAGGTCCAGCATCAGGATCTGCACAATGGCCGCGCCCATGCTCAATGCCACAACCGAACCCAAGGCCTTCTCTTCATCGGTCTTGATGTCCATGCTGTGATGGATTTCAGTGGTTGCCTTCCAGACCAGGAACAGACCACCGGCGATCAGGATCATGTCCTTCCACGAGAACGCCTGGTTGAACACCTCGAACACAGGCTCTGTCAGCTGGACGATGTACGCAACGGTACTGAGCAAGCCCAGGCGCATCACCAGAGCCATGCCAATACCCAGCTTACGAGCCTTTTCGCGCTGATGTTCCGGAAGCTTGTTGGTGATGATAGAAATGAAAATAAGGTTGTCGATGCCCAGCACGACTTCCATCACCACCAGTGTCGCCAAGGCGATCCAGGCTGCGGGACTTGTCGCAAGTTCCAATAGGTATTCCATAGATCACTGCCCTGCCTGAGCCAATAGTTGTGGGTTAAATGTCTTTATCTGACTTTTTTTCGGTTTCAGCCGAGCTTTGTGTTGGCTCTTGTCCCGAAAGTTCCTGTTTGGCCTCATCAAGCGCTTGGGTCGCGGCCTGATGCGTGTCATCAATCGCCTGTTTGGCGGTGTTGGCTGCGGTACCCAGCACCTGTTTAGTGGACGACTCTATCTGATCGCATCCTGCCATTACCAGCAGCGAACAGCTCAACAGCGCAGCGTAAATGGATTTATTCATGGGCTCCTCGATAAGACAGGGCCAGACGGTGTGTCCAGTCCGGCGTTGAGGCGGATTCTAGACATTTTGAAACATAAGGAAAATTCGATTTTATGGGGCGTATACTTCGGTTTTAACGAATCGGCGATCAGTATGCTCAATTACCGACAACTGCACTATTTCTGGGTAGTGGCCAAGACCGGGAGCATTGTGCGCGCCTGCGAACAGCTGAACCTGACAGCGCAAACCGTCAGCGGGCAGATCAGCCTGCTGGAAGCGGCGCTGGGGGTCGATCTGTTCCAGCGCGTCGGGCGCCGGCTGGAAATGACCGAAGCCGGTCGCCTCGCCCTGCCCTACGCCGAACAGATGTTTCAGCTGGGCGATGAACTGGAAAGCCTGCTGCGTTCGCAACCTGACGAGCAGCAACTGCTGTTGCGCATCGGCGTTGCCGACGTGGTGCCCAAATCCATCGTCTACAGGCTGATTGCACCGACCATGGACCTTGCGGAACCCATTCGCATCACTTGCCGCGAAGACAAACTCGAACGGCTGTTGGCTGACCTGGCCATCCAGCGTCTGGACCTGGTGATCTCGGACAGCCCCATGCCGCCGCACCTGGACATCAAGGGCTACAGTCAAAAGCTGGGGGAATGCGGGGTCACTTTTTTCGCGACCCGTGAAGTGGCCGAGCGCGTCGGGAACGACTTCCCGCAGTGCATGCACAGCGCACCGCTGTTGATTCCGGGGCAGGAAACCGTGGTCCGGGGCAGACTAATGCGCTGGTTTGCCGAGCAGAAAATTCAACCACGCATCATTGGCGAGTTCGATGACAGTGCGCTGATGAAGGCTTTCGGCAAATCCGGCAGTGGCATCTTTGT
Source organism: Pseudomonas avellanae BPIC 631 (assembly GCF_000444135.1). Classification (GTDB taxonomy): domain Bacteria; phylum Pseudomonadota; class Gammaproteobacteria; order Pseudomonadales; family Pseudomonadaceae; genus Aquipseudomonas; species Aquipseudomonas avellanae. The sequence goes on along the minus strand of NZ_ATDK01000222.1, from coordinate 1,119 downwards.
CGCGCCCAGCGTTATCGCCGACGAAGTACAGAGCCAGTACGGCGTGCAGGTGATTGGCCAGACCGACGCGGTGACGGAGTCTTTTTACGCCATCACCGTGGAGCGCAAGGTCAGGCACCCAGGCGTTGTCGCCATTGCCGAAAGTGCCCGAAATCAGCTGTTTACCGATGCAGGCTAGGCCGCGAGCGGGCCGGGATCACGCTTGATCAGCAAAAGCGCCAGCACAATGGCCAGAACAATGATGCCCGCAGCGGCGAAACCGACGTTACCCAGCCCCAGATGATCAATGACTCTGCCACCGATGAACGCTCCGATGCCGATGCCCAGGTTCGCCCCGGCGATGTTCAGCGAGGCAGCGAAAGCAGGCGCCTGGGGTGCGGCCTTGATCAGCCGCACGTGACTGACCAGAAACAGCGCCGCCTGGGTGATGCCCCATACCGCCAGCGCGAGTGGCAAGGCAAACACCGAATGAATGCTCGGCACCACGGCCGTCATGCCGACCACCATGAAGGCGCAGAACACCAGGCTGGCCATCAACGGATGCCGATCGACCATGCGCCCGCCCAGCGAGTTGCCGAGCAAACCGACCGCACCAAAGCCCATCAGGCACCAGCCCACCAGATTGCCGTCGAACCCGGCCAGCCGCTCGAGCATGTCTGCCAGGTAGGTATAGGCCGTGAACATACCGCTGAACACCAGAACCGACAGCAGCACATGCCCCTGCATCATCGGGCTGCGCAAAATGCCGAATTGCTTGAGGATTGAAACCGGTTTTTTCTTTGCGGCCGTCGGTGGCAGATACACTGCCAGCAACAGCGCCTTGGCAAAGGCCAGCCCGGACAGCACGAAGAACGCACTGCGCCAGCCGAACGCATCCGAAATCAGGGTACCAACGGGGATGCCGAACACCGTGGCGCAGACAATCCCGAAACCGATGCGGGCAATCGCCCGCCCGGCGAACTCCGGTCCGACGATGTCCACGGCGGTTTCGCTGGCCAGCGCCCAGAACACCGGCAGCCCTAGGGTCTGTTCCCGTTTCGACGTAACCTATTGATCCCTATGAGAACAGGCCCGTATTGTTGGAGTTCTCACACAACACCAATACGAGCCTGCAATGCC
>NZ_ATDK01000221.1 GCF_000444135.1 Pseudomonas avellanae BPIC 631 | reverse complement strand
TGGCCAAACTGGATCGTGATGCGTTCTTCAATGCTGAGTTCATGATATGACATAGGTTCACCGTACCGGATTGGTCAGGTGTTGCGCTCAGTTTTTGCCGCCGCCCTTTCTCGGTGATAAGCACCCACTTAACACCTCGGTTATTCCAATAAATTCGTTCTATCAGCAGTTTTTCTAGATTTCGATGCGTTAGGTCCTTCGTCAGCTTCACACTAATCGCTAGAAGTTGATCCCCATCCTGCCAATCAAGTGTGAGTAGAAGATCTGTGGTCATCACTGTTGGTGTTCTTGTCGTAGGGTAGGTTGGATGTCGCACACCGAGATCCGCCGCTATCTGCTGGGTTTCCGCCAAGGGAAGCAGCGGATACTGTTCTCGAATGTTTTTTGTGGACCTCGAATACTCGGCTTCAAGATGGACCTTAAATTCTTGCCGAGATAGGTAGTGATGGGTGCGCCCAGTTACCCGGCTTTTGACCATACTCGATGTCCCGGTGGATGGAACGTCTCGGACGTACATGAACGGCTTATAACCGGCGCCATCACCCTGCCCGTAACCGGCTGCTATCCACCTGTCCACCAAATCTGGATTTGGGGATCTGCATTTCGTGCCTGCCATACCGCCTCCTGATCGGCGATCCCCCGCCAGCTGAGTGAGGGAGATTGAGCTAGGGAGTCACCGAGAGTCAGAACAGTTGTTCGGTTTGATCATAAAGGCTTCGTTCCGGAGCCGTGTGGGGTAAACTAGGAGATCATGAAAACGCGTACGCCATGGCACGTTGCTACCTAAGATCGTCCATCAAGCGGCGCATTTCGGAAATTTTTTTGACCCCTACCAGAAATATAGACAAATTTTTTGGCCCTGGGAAAAATTCTTTTGTCCCTATGCACCTAGGAGAACGTTATGGCCCGTGGGGTTAACAAAGTCATATTGGTCGGTACATGCGGCCAGGATCCCGAAGTTCGCTACTTGCCTAACGGTAACGCCGTGACCAACCTGAGTCTGGCAACCAGCGAACAATGGACTGACAAGCAGAGCGGCCAGAAGGTCGAGAAGACCGAGTGGCACCGTGTATCGATGTTCGGAAAGGTTGCCGAAATCGCCGGCGAATACCTGCGCAAGGGTTCGCAGGTCTACATCGAAGGCAAGCTGCAGACCCGCGAGTGGGAAAAAGACGGCATCAAGCGTTACACCACTGAAATCGTCGTCGACATGCAAGGCACCATGCAACTGCTGGGCGGCCGTCCACAGGGCGACGCTCAACAAGGTCAGGGTGGTGGCGGCAACTACAACCAGTCCGCACCTCGTCCACAGCAGTCGCGCCCACAGCAATCGGCGCCGCCGCAGTCCGCCCCTCAGCAGAACTACAACCAGCAGCCGCCACAACAGCGCGATTCGCGCCCGGCGCCGCAACAACAAGCGCCGCAGCCGGCTGCTGACTTTGACAGCTTTGATGACGATATTCCGTTCTAGCCAAAAACGTAAAAGCCCTCGATCAGGTAGACATCCGTCATAACCTGATCATCGCTTTACGTGTTTGAAACCAAGCCCTCTGCGCCGTAAAGCCAGAGGGTTTTTTTCGAGATGAGTAAACCGGTCAGGAATCCAGCCTATCTGGAGGCAGCGCGTCTTCGCAATCGATGGCAAACCCGTTTGACCCTGAACATACAGGAGCGCGTGTAATCAGCCTGCTTACTGATGCGTATCCACATTCTCAGCCGGATAAAACTCGCCCTCGCTGCCCATCTTCTCCAACCGCTCGCGCACAATCACCTCGACGCTGGCCACTGCCGCCTGATCGTCAGGGTCGACCAGCTGCAAGCACAGGCGCCGGACATTCTGATCGTGGGTGCCCTCGCTGAGCATGTCGTGGGTGAAGATTTGCTCGCCACGCCACAGGCACAGGCACAGCTCGGTATGAGTGCCGCCGAGCCATATCTCGTTGATTGATCTGAGGTCAGTGGTGGCCAGTTGGTCTGCGGTGATCGTCTTGTCCATTGCGCTGTACCTTTTCAGTGAGTCGATGCAGGTCTGACGTGCGGGGGCAGCGGGTCGTTCCCGGCGTCGGCTGGTCATCAGCGTCAACGGTGCCAAATCAAGGCTATGGGACAAGACGCTGACGTCGGAGTTTTTTATAGTGGTCACATTATCGAGTGCTTTAGTCCAAACAAGTATTTCTCGATAAAAAGCTATCGGTCTAGTCTTCACATCAGCTCTATATTGGCATGGAGCGAAGGAGCTGACATGGACTCGTTGGAAAGCATTTCTGCCACTCTGGCAGCAAAAACGGCATATATTCAAAGTGCAATAAGGGTTGCGTCAGTTGCGCTTAGAAAGAACTATCCGATTCTGCAAAGGCAAAGCGCGATAGGTGCAGGCATTCTGTGTTTCGCCCCGTTGGGAATGACAGTCAGCGCGGTTTTATATCAATCAGGTCATTCCCAGGTGTGTGGGCGGCAAATGCGTTCTTTGCCTCACTGACGCATGAGCTGGAACACGACCTGATTCACTATATGTATTTCCGCAAAAACCGCATCGCTCATAACCTGATGCTCGGGTTGGCTTGGCTCGCCAGGCCGACGACGATCAACCCGTGGGTTCGACGCCAGCACCACTTCAATCACCATAAGTTTTCGGGTACTGAGGCTGATCTGGAAGAGCGTACGCTGTCCAATGGCACGCCGTGGGGTGTCCTGCGATTTTTCATGATCTGCGACCTGATGCTTTCAACCACAGTGATGATCGCGCGCGAGGCCGGGTGGAAAAACAAGGTCAGGCTTCTGCTGGCGGGCGCCAAGGCATATGTTCCGCTTACCATGTTGAGCTGGAGTATATGGTATGTTTTTCTTGTGTTTCATACCCTGGATTACTTCAATGGTGCGCCGGGAATCTATGCCGAAACTCATGGGCTAAGCGCGTGGGTGGCTGTAATGAATACGCTGGTCGTTGTGCTCATTGCCCCCAATGTGCTGAGAAGCTTTTGTCTCCACTTCATTACTTCAAATATTCATTATTATGCTGATGTCGACCCTAAAAACTTTATAACTCAGACACAGGTCTTGAATAACCCATGGGTCTGGCCGTTGCAGTTGTTTTGCGCCAATTTCGGCTCGACTCACGGGATTCATCACTTTGTCGTCGGCGAACCTTTTTATGTCCGACAGCTCACGGCGAGACACGCGCATCAGGCGATGCGCGAAATGGGCGTCAGGTTCAATGATGTTGCTTCGTTCTTTCGTGCGAACCGCTGGGGCGTTGTAGAAACCCCATGATGCGGTTATCGCTACGTTCGATGCTCTGCAAGGGGCTCGATAAAGCATTTTCTTTATCGAGCCTTGGCTGCACTAATGTCTGTAGACGCCAACTGGGCTGATGTGTGCGCTAGCCGATCACCCCGCAAAAATCCCCATCAGTTCCTCACGCCCGACCATCACTGTCATGGAACCTTGCTTCTGCTCGCCCTCGATCTCACACAGCAACCCAGCTTCACGACAGATAACCGCACCCGCAGCGATGTCCCACAGGCTGGTGAATTTCTCCATGTACCCGTCTGTCTGCCCCAGTGCAGCAAAGGCCAGGCCGATGGTGGCGCAGCGATAGCCGGCGAGGCCCCAGCCTTGTTGGCGCAAGGTCAGTTGTAGCCGTCCCAGCTCTTCGGCGTCCCAGCGGGTGTTTTCACCGATGCCGGCAATGCGCAGGTGTTCTGGCGGTTGTGGGCGCACGAAAGGGATGCCATTGCGTAGCAAGCCATCGCCGGTACGGGCGGCCAGTGTGTAGCCCAGGGCCGGGTAGGCGACGACGCCTATTTCAGGCACGCCTGCCGACATGTAAGCGACGGCGATGCCCCACAGTGGTGTGCCGCGCAGATAGTTGCCGGTGCCGTCGATGGGGTCGATGACCCAGCCGTCGGTGATGAATTCGCCGCCCAATTCTTCGCCAAGGATTGCATCGTCGGGGAAGTGTTTACCCAGCTCTGCACGAAGCAGTTGCTCGACTTCAAAGTCGGCGCGGGAGACCAGGTCTTGCGCGCTTTTGGTGGTGATGTCGAGGGTGTGGCGGTCGTTGAAATACGCCATAGCCAGGCCAGTGGCCTTTTCTACGGCTTGCATGGCGACGCTGAGTCGGTTGTTCATTGCAGGCAGCCTCCGTTTGGCAGGTTCAACAAGTCCGGGTAATCGCTGAGAATCGATTGCGCGCCGTGTTCAAGTAAGTAGCGCGCGCGTTTCGGGCTGTTGATGGTAGCCACGGCGAATTCGACGCCGCTGCTTTTCAGGCGAATAAGGTGATGGTCATCGAGCATATCGTCAAGTACGTGGAGTATTCGGCAGTCATATTCGGCCAGCAGTGCGACCGGGTCAGCAGGTGCTACCACCGAGGCAATGGCCAGCGGTACGTCGGCCCACAACCGGCGAGCGGCAGTGAGGGAGCGCACTGAAAAACTTGAGACGAATAGCTGATCATTGTCGGCAGGCCAGAGATTTTTGAGGATTGGCATAACCACTTCTGCCGTCTCCACGTCGTCGCCAATCGTCGGTTTGAGTTCGACCTGCAGGCCGAGCTCGAGGCGTAACGCACAGGCCACTATTTCTTCAAATGTCGGGACCTGCAGGCCAGTGAACTCCGCTGCGAACCAGCCGCCGGCGTCCAGCGTGCGAATGGCGCTCAGATCATGAAGCACGACAGCGCCGCGCCCGTTAGTGGTGCGGTCGAGCATGTCGTCATGAATCACCACAGGCTGGCCGTCGCGGGTCAGTTTTACATCGATTTCGACCCATTTCGCGCCGCACTCGGCAGCTTTCTCAAGAGCCAGCAAAGTGTTTTCCGGCACGTAAGCCTTGGCGCCGCGATGGGAAATCAGAGACGAGCGGACAAGGGGAGCAAGTTTGGGCATGGCGGGTCACTTGGCGGTGTGTGAGAAGGAAAAGAGCAGGCGTTGGCCGCTCTCGATATCGAACAGCAGGGGCGTGGGATTGATTGCCAGCCGCACCTGTGTGCCGGGCGACAGGTGGTGCCGGTCGGCGAGGCTGACCACGCAGCGTGTGCCGGCCAGTTGGCAATACAGCAGGCTGTGGCTGCCGAGATTTTCCGAAGACTCCACCACGGCGGTCACGCCGTTCTGATCCAGCGTGAAGGTCTCGGGTCGCAACCCCATCAACCGTTTGCCTGTACTGATGGCGCCGATGCCGAGCTTTATGGGCAGGCGTTGCCCGTCTGCGAGCATCAGCACGTTGTCTTCCAGACAGGTTACGGGCAGCAGGTTCATCGGCGGGGTGCCGATGAAGCGGGCGACGAATGTGCTGGCGGGATGATCGTAGATGTCGGCGGGCGTACCGATCTGCTCGACACGGCCCTGGTTGAGAATCACCACCCGCTCGGCGAGCGTCATGGCTTCGGTCTGATCGTGGGTAACGTACAGAATGGTTGCGCCGGTCTGCTGGTGCAGGCTGCGAATCAACAAGCGCATCTCATGGCGCAACGCGCTGTCCAGGTTGCACAGCGGCTCATCGAACAGCAGCACCGGCGGTTTGCGAATCAACGCCCGGCCGATGGCGACGCGCTGGCGCTGACCACCGGACAGCTCGCCGGGCTTGCGCTGCAGCAGGTCCTCCAGCCCCAGCGAGCTGGCGCATTCCCGTACGCGCTGCTCGCGCTGCTTGCGCGAAATACCAGCCAGCTTGAGCGCATAGCCAATGTTGTCTGCCACGCTCATGTGCGGGTAGAGCGCATAGTTTTGAAACACCATCGCGCAGCCACGTTCCTTGGGCGGCAGAGGTGTGACGTCGCGGCCGCCCATCAGAATCTGCCCTTGGCTGACGTCCTCCAGCCCGGCGACCATGCGCAACAGTGTGGACTTGCCACACCCCGACGGGCCGAGGATGACGTTCAGTTCGCCAGCCTTGAACGTCAGGTCCAGGCCATGAAGGATGTGCCCGGTGCCATACGTTTTGTGCAGCCCTTTGGTGACAATCTCCGGCGCACAGGTAATGGGGGCGAGCGCGTTCATTTACCGACTCCGATAAGGCCTTTGACGAACCATCGCTGCATGAGCGCAATGACGAGGATAGGGGGCAGCATGCTGACCACCGCCGCGGCCATCAGCAGGTTCCATTCAGGAACCTGGCTCGCATCGGTCGGCAGAAAGCTGGCGACGCCCAGCACCAGCGTGCGCATGTCCTCGCGATTGGTCGCTACCAGCGGCCACAGGTAGTCTTTCCAGGCACCGATAAACACCAGCGTACCCAGCGCAGCGAAGTTGGTCTTCGACAGCGGCAGCAGAATGTCGATGAAAAAGCGCCACGGCCCTGCGCCATCCATTCGCGCGGCCTCGACCAGTTCGGCGGGCAGGGTCTGGTAGAACTGCCGAAACAGAAAAGTACCGGTGGCCGAAGCGATCAGGGGCAGGGCGAGGCCGGTATAGCTGTCGAGCAGATTAATGGTCGGCACCGGCAGCCACTGGATGCCCAGCCATCGCAATACCGTGCGCAGCGGCCCGAACAGGTCGCTGGCCACGGCATAGGTGGGGATGATGCGCACTTCCAGCGGCAGCAACAGCGCGCCCAGTACAGCGAAGAAAATCACTGACGTGTAACGGCTGCGAAAGTACACCACCGCAAAGGCGGTCAAGGCCGAAAGCGTCAGCTTGCCGATCACCACCAGCGTGGCGACCAATAGGCTGTTGCCGAGCAGACGCAGCAGGTCCAGACGCCGGGTGACCTGCTGCAGGTTCTCCAGCAACTGGTCGCCGGGCACGACCGCAAGGCCGTGAGTGAACAGCTGCGAGTTGCTGACGGTTGCCGAGCAGACCGCCATATACAGCGGCCCCAACGCGAACACCAGTCCCAGCGTCAGCAGTAAGTAGGCACCTGCATCGAGCAGCCGACTGTGCCCGATCATGTTTTCACCCCGCGGCGTTTGAAGTGTGACATGAGCTTGAACTGTGCAACGCTCAACGCCACGACTGCCAGCAGCATGAGCACGGAAAGCGTCGATGATCCGGCGAGGTCCAGCCCCATGAAGCCGTCGGTGTAAATCTTGTAGGCCAGCACATTGGTGGTGTCGCCCGGCCCGCCGTGAGTAAGTGTGTCGACCAGCCCGAAACTGTTGGACAGGCTTTCCAGCAGGTCGATGACGAACACGAACAGCAGATATGGCGCGATTAGTGGCAATTGAATATCGAGCATGCGACGCAAGGGGCCTGCTCCGTCCATTGCCGCAGCGGCGAGGTAATCGTCTGGCACCGACTTCAGGCTGGCGACCAACATCACAAAGTTGAACGGCACCAGGCACCAGGCATACGCCACGATCAGCAGCAGCATGCTTTGCACGGGGTTGGCGTAGGGCGCCCAGGTGCCGGGGGCGATCGCGTTGAGCCAGGCAAAAATGCCCATCACCGGATTGGCCAGCACGTGAAAGACAATGCCGATGGTGGCGCCCGATACTGCGTAGGGCCAGATCAGCAGGTTGCGAAACACCGCGTTGCCACGCAGCTTCAGCTCAAGGCACAGCGCAAGCACCAACGCGATAAGGATCGAAAGCATCACGCTCGACAGGCTGAACACCAGCGTCGAGCCCAGCGACGCGAGCACGCCGGGGTCTTTCAATACTCGCCAATAATTGCTCACGCCGACAAAAATTTCGTGACCGCCAAAGGGGGGCACCAGATGAAACGACCACCAGAGTGCCTGTAGCGCAGGCCAATAGAAAAACAGCCCGAGCGCGAGCAACTGCGGCAGCGCGAACAGCAGCGCCAAACGCGATTGCGGAAAATGCGCACCAGCCTTCATGGCGTTACCTCGCTCGAGTGGAGATTCTTGTCGGAGAGAGCTTGCTCACCGAAGCGATCGTCCGCGCGCCCAATTTCCGAGGGCTGTACTGGCCTCTTCCCTAGCAAGCGAAGCGTCGCCTGGCTCGCTCCCGCAGGACGTGTGTCTAAAGCTGAGTTGCTGGCCTGAGCCTGGTGCATCTGTTGAAACAGGCTGAGCAGTTCGTTGGCGCGCATCGTGGTTTGGCGCAGGGCGTGATCGACGCTTTGACGGCCTGCGAGCGCGTTTTCCATTTCCTGCAACCAGATCAAGCGCATCAGTGTGATAAAGCCGCAACGCAACGGAGCTGAGGGCTGCCCGTCGATATCGTTGAGTACGGCGAGCCCGACCGCCACCGCCGAGGGCTTCTGTGCGCTGGATTGCAATCGCGTAGCCGCAGCCTGAGTGACCGGCAGGTAACCCGTCCGTGCGCTGAACATCAGTTGTTTATCCGGTTGCAGCACGAACGCCAGAAATTCCGAAACCACTCGATAATCGTGCGCAGAATGCCCGCGCATCACCCACAGCGAAGAGCCGCCGGGGACGTTGGCGCGGCGCTGGGTTTGAGCGTAGATCGGCAGCGCGCTCACCTCGATATCAGACTCCAGATCACCGTGCATGACATTCCAGCTGCCTGTTGAATCCAGCAGCATGGCGCAGTCGCCGGTGGCAAACGCCAGGCCCTGCTGGCCGCTGCGGGTCGAGTCCTGGTGCCGCACCAGGCCTTCGGCGGTCCACCGCGCAAGGTCGGTCATCAGGCGCACGTGCGTGCCTTTGTCGAACTGATAATGGTCGGTGCCTGCGGCGCGGATCGCGACGGGCGTGCCTTGTGCGGCACTGGTCTGTTCCAGCCAGATCCACGGGGAAAACTCAGTGACGACAGGACACGTGTGGCCACTTCTCTTCAAGGCCCGCAAGGCCGTATCGAAAGCTTCCCACGTGGCGGGCGGTTCACTGATGCCCGCTGCAGCCAGCGCTTTTCGGTGCGTATAAAACACCGCTGTCGACGCCGCAAAGGGTTGAGCCGCTAGCGTACCGTGATCATCTGAGTAATAGCGCCGCAATGCGGGTAGAAACGTGTCATCTGAATAGGCTCGTTGATGGTCGGCCATCACCGTTTCGACCGCTTGCGTAGCACCGCCCAACAGCATGTCCGGCGTGGCGACGTCATAAATCTCCACCAGTGCCGGGCCTATGCCGGCACGATAGGCGGCGACGGTTTTCTGCAGCGTTTGCTCGTAAGTGCCTTGGCGAATGCAGTGCAGGCGATCGCCATCCTCGCGTTGCGCATTGAAGCTTCTGCACACGTCTGCGATGGCGCTCGCCGCTGCACCGCTGTGGCCGTACCAGAACTCGGCGGGTGCGGCGAACGCCTGAGTGGCAAGCGGCAGCAGTGCCAGTACGGAAAAAATTCTACTGATGAAAGGCATGGGAGCACTCACAAGAACTGACTGCCATTTAATACATCTTGTGTGTAGTATTTGTGACCTGCTCAATGTTTATTAAATTTTCATGATTGAAGTGTGCAATTGGCGACGAGCGATACACTGCTCCACACGCCGACTGTTTTAATCCTCCTTTGATTTGTAGATTCCATGCCTCTCGACCTCGACACTGCCCTTTCTTCGCACCAACCGTTGAGCCTCAATGAACGCAAACTGCTGGACATCCTTCGTCGTCGAGGCGCGATCACCCGCGCCACGGTATCGACCGAAATGGACCTCGCGCAGCAGTCGGTGCACCGCCTGATCGAAGAGCTGATCAGTCGTGGCCTGTTGCGCAGCGGCGAGCGGGTGAAGAATGGCCGAGGCCAACCGAGCCCGCGCATCGAACTGGTCAACGAGGCGGTGTATGCCATCGGCGTGTCGATCAACACCGACTCGGCAGTGGTCTGCGTTGCGGACCTGGGCTGCAACGTGCTGGAACAAGTCACCCTGCGCACGCCCCCGTTGAGCCGCAACAGCACGCTGGATTCGCTGGCGAAAACCATCGAACGCATGCTTCAGCGTAACGGCATTGAGGCGGACCGCGTCATCGGTATGGGCTTCGCCATCGCCGGATTCTTCCTTGAAAACCGCCAGATCAATGCACCGGAGCCGCTGCGCGACTGGTCATTGATCGACTTGCAGCCGGTACTTGAAGAACGCTTCGGCATGCCGGTCTGGCTGGAAAACAACGCCACCACAGCCGCCATCGGCGAAAGCCTGGTGGGCGTTGGCGCCTGGGCCAGCAACTTCATCTACCTGTCGTTCAACTTCGGCTTCGGCGCAGGCGTGGTCATCAACGGTAAACCGTACTTCGGCAGCCACGGCAACGCAGGCGAGATCACCCTCTACAACGACGAAGAATCAATAAACCGCCCGGCGTTGCGCTATTTGCTGGAAGAACTGCATCAGAAAGGCGTGCAAGTGGATTCCATCGAAGACCTGCGCCTGCGCTTCGACCCCAACTGGCCCGGTGTCGATACCTGGTTGAAACGAATCCAGCCAACGCTGGACCGGCTGGTCAACGCGCTGTCGGGGTTGTTCGATCCTCAGGCGGTGGTGTTTGGCGGGCAATTGCCAGTGGAACTGGGGAAGCGCCTGATTGCGGCGACGACTTTCTGGGGGACCCATCGGTATAACGCGCCACCGCCGAGGCCTCGGTTGTTACTGAGTGAGACCAATGGGGATGCGGCGGCTATCGGGGCGGCACTGGTGCCGTTGAAAGAGCGGTTTTTTGTTTGAACCGTATAACATTTGTTTTTTTGAAATATGATTCAGTCGAATTGCAAATAAACATTTTTTGATCCCAGAGGCCGGGACCGCAGGCGCTTATCCGCATTGAAGGTGCTATTTCAAGTTGACCCTTGAAAAGGCGAACAGCCTGAAGGTCTGTGAGGCAGTCCGTACTGGGTGCGGGCATAGGGACGCTGCGCTCGACCATAAAGACTAACGACTGCCGATGGTCTTCGATTCGCACATTGAGCTGTTTGTTCTCGCTGAAGCGACATGGCCATTGCATGTCCATTTTCACAGGGGGATCGCCCGCTCGGTTAAGCACGCAACGGCCCTTCTCATTGCTCAGGCTGAACTGCCGACCTGCGATTTCAACTTGGGTCAATCCTGGTCTGTCTGGGGTTGTTTGATCGGCAATAGCGTCAAGACTAAGGGTGCTCGCCAACAGTAGGCTGAATAATACGTAGGCACGCATCGCCCTCGGGTGTGGCACGCTCAGGTCAACATAGCCACATGCATGCTCAGGCCGTTTAGCGGAAGGCTGGGGTGATTGCCAAATCGATCTCCTGATCAAATCTTATTCATTCGTGCGGCACGTTCACTTGCTCGTGCAGCCTGTTTTTGATTGTCCCTGCCAGCGTGGCACCGAGTCACTATATCTCAGAAATTCTGACGGGAATAAGGCCTTGTTTTCGTACAGAGCCTGGTTTGCTTGGGTTTGACGTGTGATAGGTAGCCGAGGCCAGGCCCAGCGGAAAAAAGGAGGAGCTTATGGATAAGCGCAGTGAACGGCTTGAAGTGTTGAGAGTGTTGATAGTGATCTTCGCTCCTGTGGGGCTTATTATTTTGATTGCTTCCAGATACCCCTCCATGATTGAGCGCAGAGTCGAGGCAAGGGCAAGCGAGCAAGCCGTTCGTCCGCAGCCGCCACTCGTTGAATCCACTCTTGAAGTAATAATGCCGGATGGAAAGCGTATGAGTGAGGAAGAGGTACGGTCATTCCGCCGATTCTAAGCCTTTATCTGTCATGGTGATGACTCGGCCCTTCGACCTGGTAGCTACCGGCAACGCACGGTGACGACGGCAGCTATTGGCCAGAAAACATCTGGGCAGATAGCCGCGCCGGGCTGCTAGTGATCTTGTTTTCACGAGTGAAATAAGTCACCAGACAATGGGTTTGTCGTTCCAGTCCCAGAAGGTCCCGCTGTCGGCCGGACCATGTGCTTCTACCAACGCAATAATGCGATCCGCAGAGAACGCCGGTTCGAATAGTTGTCCATCAGGCACGTTCGCCTGGAATGGCCGAGACAGTTCCGTGTCAGTCGTGCCTGGGTGTATTGCCAGAACAGTAGAGGCAGGGTTCAGGCGTTTCAATTCGATACTGGCGGTGTGCAGCAACTGGTTGAGCGCCGCTTTGCTGGCTCTGTAGCTGTACCAGCCACCCAATCGATTATCGCCAATAGAGCCAACCCTCGCGGAGAGCGCCGCGAAGGTCGAAGGTTTTTTACGCAATAACGGGAGTAGGTGTTTAAGCAGCAGGATTGGTGCAAAGGTGTTGGTCGCGAAGCTCGCTTGCAGGCTCGCAAGCGTCACGTGTGCCAGGCCCTTTTCTGCTTTTGCGCCGTCCTGATGAAGAATGCCTAAGGTACTGATAACGAGGTGCAGATGATCGCACCCCTCAAGTGTCTCGCTCACGAGCGTTTCGAGGGATTGCTCATTGGACGCATCGCAGTCGACTCGTTTCAGGCGTTGGCCATACTGTTCTGCAAGCTTTGCCAGTTCGACAGAGCTGCTGGCTTTTCGCGCTACCGCCCATACCAAAGCCACATCATCACGAGCGAGCAAAGCCGCACACAGTGCCAAGCCTATGCCTCGGCTGGCCCCGCCTATCAGCACGTTAGCTTTGCTGTTCAGTTCGGGTATCAAACTCATAAGGCACCTTGAGAAGCATGGCTGAGTTTTTTTGACGTTGGGGGAGGGCGTAACGTTCAAGTAGACAGTTGCTTGCAAATAGAGGCCTGAACGAAAGTGACTGTCGGCTCATTCAGGACACTGACAATCAGGTATAAGTTTTTCCCTGGAAACCATACAAATTATAATTTTTTCGCGACTCCTATAGGACATTTCTCCTGCAGCTAGCCATTGAGCGAGCCGGGTACAGTGCCGTTGGTGAGGAAATCCCGGATGTTTTCGTAGAATGATTTCATATGCTGACAGATCCTCGCCTAAGCCTGGAGCGTGATACTCGCGGCCGAAGCATCCACATCACAATGGACGCAGTCGGCCGATAGCTACCATTGGCCGAAAGCCGCAACCGCTTGAGCGTGGAAAGGTAATGATGAGCGATAGCCTGGTCGAATCAAACGCTGCCTTCACGTTCGATAACCAGAATCCGTGCCTCTCCACGAGGATGCGCAACATGTTCACATCCCACCCCAGCGAAAAACACGTCGCCAACCAACAATGTCACTACGTGTTCGATGCCTGACTCGCGATAATGCATATCCACCGTGCCGTCGAGGACTGCGAAGACTTCCTCACCCTCGTTGACATGTCACTTATATGGCTGGTCGGTCCAGTGGAGGCGGACGGTGGTTCCATCCATGTTAGCGATGTCGTCAGCCCCCCAAGCGCGAGTGGCGGTGAAATCCTTGCTACGAATAACTCTCATTGATCGCGGCTCTCGAGCAGGAAATAATTTCTATCAGACCTTTGCCCCCTCCGATGCTGGCCGAAAGGAGTCTGATTTGAAATCGGTAGTCCATTAAAAAACCTACCTCCTCAACGCAATTGCCTCGGCCACAAGGCACTCCAGCGCAAACTGCTCGGTATACGTCATCTGAATCGCCGTGGTCTCGCCCTTGACCGTCCTTTCCCCATCAAGAATGTAGCGAATGCGCTTGTCCGTCACGCCAATGCGTTTGGCGATCCACGAGGGCGTTTGCCCGATGCGTGAAATCAGCTTGTCGGCGTATTCGGTGGACGGGTTGTAGAGTTCTGCGTTGGGTGTCATGTGATGTCCAGATAAAGGTCAGCGCTTGGTATGTGCGGAGTATGCAGCACGATGCGCTGTTCGTCGCCATGAGGGCAGGCAACCAACGCTTATCGTGCATCGACTGGAAGATTGCCTTCGCGAGCAAGCTCGCTCTCACGGAGTGAGTCACGCAGCGTCACTCAAGAGTGGACCGAGCGATCCTTCGCCTGTCCACAGTCAGCAAAACATCAAAGCTTCACCCCCAACGTCACAAACGCACTGCGCGGCGTGCCTACTTGAAGAATCTGCAAATTGCCTGACGGGTCGGCGGCTGCGCTGGCGTCGGTGTTGAGGGTGGAGATGTAGCGTTTGTCGAACAGGTTGACCATGTTCAGCGAGACGGTGGTGTCTTTCAGGGCACCGAGTTTGCCGAAGTCGTAACCGAGGTTAGCGTTCGCCAGCCAGTAGCCGCTGACGCTGGAGTCGTTGGTGTAGGTGTAATAGCGCTTGCTGATGTAGTTGCCTTGCAGGCCAGCGTTCCAGTGTTCCCAGTTCCAGTCCAGGTTGCTCGAATACATGAGTTTCGGCGTGTCGACGACGGTCTTGCCTTTCACCTGCACGGTGCTGCCGCCACTGGCGTAGTCGTCATCGTAAGTGCTGTGGTTGTAGGACATCGAGTTGGACCAGCGCCAGTTTTCATTGGGTGTCAGGCCAAATGACAGCTCCAGCCCTCGACTGGTGACCGAGCCGACGTTGGCCACGCCGTTCTGGCAGATGACGATGCCAGTGCAGTTGGTGATCGCCACCAGGCGGTTGTCGAACCTGGTGTTGTAGACAGCGGCGGAGGCCGAATACAGCTGGGTGCTGCGGCGCAGGCCCAGTTCGACGGTTTTCGAGGTTTCGGGTTTCAGGTCCTTGAAGCCGTTCTGCGCATCGACTGCAGTCTGTGTGGTGAAGAACGGGCTGTAACCGCCACTCGGAAAGGCCGCCATGTTTTCCGAGTAAGAGGTGAACACTTCATCGCTGTCGTTGAGTTTGTAGGTCGCGCCGACCTGCGGCAGAAACCTGTCACGCGCCTCTAGCGAGCCGCTGGCATAACCGCCACCTTTGCCTTCGGCCGTCGAGGTGGTCACGGTATTTTTTGCGCCGAACTCAAGTTTGAGCCGGTCATCGAGCAGGGTGTAGGTGTCACGCAGGTAGAACTGTCGAGTCAGGTCGTTGTAGCTCTGGTCCAGCACCGTGGCCGCCAGCTGCAGGCCGTTGGTTTTGACGATGTGGTTCTGCGGCGTCGCATTGGTGGTATCGAACAGATAACGGGCGATGTCGTTCTTGTTCGACTGAATCCAGAACCCGGCCTGAATTTCGTGCTGGCCCAGGAAGTAGGTCAGCGAACTCTGGAAGCCGGTTCGGTCAATGCCGTAAACCGTGCTGCGAATTGCGTTGCTGGGCACGGTGGTAGCGCCGCTGGTGTAGACAAACGGATAGTAGGAGTTGCCCCGGCCCGAGTCGTGGTGGTGATAGACCGTGGCGTCCAGCACCAGGTCATCGGTCAGCGAGAAGTTGCCGTTGAGGATGTCCAGTTCGTCATCACGCAGGCTGCTGGCGTTGTAGGTTGCATCGCCTGCGCTGGTCACGCCGCCGGTATAAATGCCATTGGCCGCGTTGACCGCGCGCGGCCAGTCCGGCGTGTAGTAGCTCCAGTTGTAGCCCAGCCGCTGGATGATGCTTTGCGACAACGACGGCAGGTTGGCTTCGTCGTGGGACGAGGTGCTGTGAAAAAAGCTCACGCGGTTGTCGCCGAAGTTGTAGTTGACCTTGGCGTTCACTGCGTCGGATTTTTGCGGGTTGTTGTGGCCTTTCCAGGCGTCGGCGTCGTATTTCTCTCCAGACACGTAGGCCGACAGGCCGTTGTATTCGCCTGTATCGACGCGCATGAACGTGCGTGAAGTGTCGTAGCTGCCCATGGTCTGCGACAACTGTGCGCCGAATTCTTTTTCGGGGTTGGAACTGGTGAACTGGATGGTGCCGCCCAGGTCGCTGTTCGACGCCGTACCCAGTGAGCCGATGCCGGGCGCTACTTCACTGGCTGCGATGTTTTCCGCAATGATCGCCCGGGTAATGCTCAGGCCGTTGAAGTTGCCGAAGCTCATGTTGCCCAGCGTCACGCCGTCCAGTGTGTAGCCCAGGTGGTGCATGTCAAAACCGCGCAGGCTGATGCGCTGGCTGCCTTCTTCGCGGCCCAGCGGGTCGCCGGACTGGAAGTTGACGCCCGGCAGGCGTTGCAGGACTTTCATCGGGCTGGTGCCTGCGGAATAAGCTTTCACATCCTTTTGTGTGACGCGCTGTACCTGGCGTGTTTCGCCCTGACCGATGACCGAGACGGTGCCCAGCGTCATGGCTGCGGCGTCGTCGCTGGCGGGTGGCGTCACAGGTGCCGGCACGTTGTCGTCGGCCTGAATGAACGGGCTGATCAGGCACAGTGAGTTCAATGAAATCAGCAGCGCGAGACGCGTCACGGGGAATCGGGAGGCGCGCGGTATCGATCGAATGCTCATGAAAAGGTTTTCCTGGAGGCGTCAGGGGGCCGCGCTTGCGGCGGGTCATGTGTGTGACGACGGGTATTGTTCAGGGGCTTTCAGTGATCACCGACAGGCGACTGATGCCGGCCTTCTGCACATCAGCCAGTACCTGAGCGACTCGGCCATAACGGGTCGCCTGATCGGCACGCAGGCTGACGGCGACGTCCGGATCCTGGTCGTGCAGGGCTTGCAGCGCGTCCGGCAGTTGCTCCATTGCCACCGCCTGGCTGTCAATGAACACACCACCGCTGGCGTCGACGCTCACCACTGTCGGGCTTGCCTGATCCAGTGAGGTGGTGGCGACGGTTTGCGGCAGGTCCAGCGGGATAGAGTTGTTGAGCAACGGCGCGGTGACGATGAACGTCACCAGCAGCACCAGCATCACGTCTACGAGCGGCGTGATGTTGATATCGCTGATTGCATCGTCGTCATTGGCGGTGGAGAAGGACATATCAGCTCACTCCTTTCAGGTTGGGTGTTGCCTTGTCGCGGCTCTCGGGTTGCAGCCGGAAGGCGTTGCGCTGCGAGAGGTTGAGAAAGTCCACGGCGAACTCCTCCAGGTCGGCGATCACCAGCTTCATGCGTCGTCCGAAAAAGTTGTAGGCCAGCACGGCTGGCACGGCGACGGCGATACCGACGCCGGTCGCCACCAAGGCTTCACCGATGGGCCCTGCAACCACCGCGATGCTCGCTGACTTGGCCTGGCTGATCGCCGTCAGTGCGTGAATTATTCCGAAGACGGTGCCGAACAGGCCGATAAAGGGCGCTGTGCTGCCGATCGAGGCCAGCAGGATCATGCCGCTCTCCAGGCGACGACGCTCCTTGTGGATTTGCTGGCGCAGGCTGCGCTCCAGCAGGTCCTGACGATTCCAGCTGTGGCCCAGGTCCGGCGAGTCGTGCGGCGCTGCGAGGGCTTGGGCACCGGCGTCGGTCAGGCGTGCCAGGCTGCCTTCGCTGTGGGGCAGGTGCAGCGCATTCTTCAGGTCGCGGGCGGCCCAGAATTGCGTCGAATAGCGCCGGTTCTGGCGGCTCAGTCGCCAGTGCTGAAGGGTCTTGCCGAGCAGCAGCGCCCAGGTCACCAGCGAGAAAATCACCAGCAACGTCATCGAAGATTGAGTAATGAGTACGGAGTAAGCAGTGTTCATGACGTAAGCCTCAGGGTGCGAGTTTGAAAGCCAGGGGCACGTTGACCCAGCCTTCAACCGGGGTGTCGCCGCGTTTGGCGGGAATAAAAGTCCATTGCCGGACAGCGGCCTGCGCGGCTTCGTCCAGCGCCGGGACGCCACTGCTTTGCAGCACTTGCACCTGATCGGTACGCCCGTTGGGCAGCACATGAACGCGCAGCAACGTTGTACCTTGCTGATGCCTGCGCGCAGCGGCCGGCGGGTAGACCGGGGGCGGGTTGTTCAGGTAACCGGCACGGCCTATGGGCGCAGTGGTGGTCTGTGCTGGCGCGGGCGCTGCAGCGGGCGACGGTGCTGTCGCGGGCGCAGGTGTCGTCGGTGCTGTGGAAGGTGCGGTAGAAGGCGCCGCGGAATGCGTCGGTGCGACGGGTTTTGCTGCGACCGTTTTCGCCTGCGTTTTGGGTTTTGGCAATTCTGTGGGTTTAGGCGCCGCAGGCGCAGGAGCCTGCTGCTGTTGTTCGGCCGCAGGCTGTGGCGTTGGTTGTGAAGCGGGCTGCGTGACTGGCACGGGTGCTGGCGGCGGCACCCATTGCACGGTGATCGGCATTGGCGGCGTGGGTTCTGGCGCCTGTGTGTGCTCGGTTGTCAGCCAATACGCCAGCGCAGCATGCAAGCCGAGCGCAACCATGATCGCCAGTGCGTTTTGCGGCCATGCTCGTGGTTGCGCTGGGGGCTGTTGCGGCACAAGCAGCGCAGACGGGGCGACCGAGCAGCCGCCGTTTGGCTGTTCTGGCCAGTGGCGTAACTGACGCGGCGGTAATCGGCGGGGCAGGATCAGCGTTGACATGAGTTCAGCTCACCAGCGAAAGAGTACGAGCCCGGCGCGTTGGCGACGGGCTCGTTTCAACTGGTGCTGATATTAATACTCGGTGTGTGTATTAATTATGACCGCTGCCGCTCGGTCAGGATTTTTCTATCGATGGCGGCGGGCTAGGGGATTTCTACAGTGGCTGTGTCAGCTCGCGACAAACGCCAGCAAATCCACGTTCAGCTGCTGTGCATGAGTCACGGCAAAGCCATGCGGTGCGCCTGAATAGACGTTCAGTTTGGCACCCTCGATCAGTTCGGTAGCACGTTTGCCCGAGGCCTCGAAGGGCACCACCTGATCGTCATCACCGTGGATCACCAGGGTCGGCACATCGATTTTCGCCATGTCAGCACGGAAGTCCGTTGCCGAGAACGCGGTGACGCAATCCAGCGTGCCTTTCAGCGAGGCAAGCAGGGCGATGTTAAGCGTCTGGGTCAGTACGCCCTCGGAGACTTTCTGGCCATGGTTGATGCCGTAAAACGCAGTGGCAAAGTCAGAGATGAACTGCGCACGGTCTTTCAGCAAACCGTCCATGATCCCGTCGAAGACTGACTTGTCGACGCCTTCCGGGTTGTCTTCGGTCTTGAGGAAAAACGGCGTCACCGAGCCCAACAAGGCCAGTTTGGCGACCCGCTCGCTGCCGTATTTGGCGATGTAGCGCGTCACGTCGCCGCCGCCCATCGAGAAACCGACCAGTGTCACGTCGCGCAGGTCGAGGTGCTCGATCAATGCGGCAAGGTCGTCGGCGAAGGTGTCGTAGTCATAGCCCGTCCACGGCTGGCTGGACCGACCGAAGCCGCGGCGGTCGTAGGCAATGGTGCGGTAACCGCGGCTGCTGAGGTATTCCATCTGGTATTCCCACATGTCCGCATCCAGCGGCCAGCCGTGACTGAACAGCACCGGCTTGCCCGTACCCCAGTCCTTGTAATAGATCTCGGTGCCATCTTGTGTGGTGAACGTGCTCATGCAGATTCCTCTCGATGTCGGATTGGTCGGCGCAGCGCCATTGCGGACAGATTTAACGACGCATTTGGCAGCTCCCGATAATTCCGGCATTCAGCCCTTTGCATAGTTCAGCCGGGAAGACTAAATGCACGCTGCCAAGGCGGCTTTTGAAACATTGGCTCACCGTATTTGCCTTCCGGAACCGAACTTGCCGGGCAAACGGGAATCAGTTCCTTGGGACTAAAGCCCCCGGACCTGTCCATTTAAGGAGAACTGCGTGGCGTCTCAGCTGAAAATCCTGATCCTGTCGGGTCTGTTGTTGTTCGCAGGCAGTTTCACTCTTCAAGCGGCCGATGTTCCTGCACTGCCCATGGGCGCTGCGGTGCCAGCCGATGACAAGGCTGCTGACAAAGCAGCGCCCAAGCCGGATGAAAAGGCCGCTGAAAAAACCGATTCCAAGTCAGACGCTGCTGCCGACCCTGCCACAGCCGATACGGCCGCCGAGCTTCTGGTGCAGGGCGGTTTGCTTGGGGCCATCAGCTCCGGCATTGATGACGTCCAGGAAAAGCTCAATCTGGACGACAACCTGTTCGATGCTTGGCGATTGCGCGCCGACCGCGCAGCCGATGAACTGGAAAAGCTGGTCAACAAACGCACGACGCGCTCTCCGTGGAGTGTCGTGGGCGACTTTCTTGCCCTGTCGTTTGTATGGATCGGCTCGTTCGCGGTGCTGACGACCCTCGGACGCTTCCTCGCCGTTCGCCTGTGCCGAACCAACTTTATCCACGTTCGCGAGCGCAGCCAGGCGCTGCTCAAATACGTCTTGCCGTTCACATTGCCGGCGATCATCTGCCTGCCGTTGACCCTGTACGTCAGCCACTTCATGCCGGCATCGGTCGGCCGTGCGCTGGCGCTGTGTTTTGCCTACGCGACCAGCAGCGGCATCGTGTCCACCTCGGTGCTGCTCTGTGTGATCGTGATGTTCAACTCCGGGCACAAGCGCGCTGCGGTGCGCATGATCCGCCGCTACGCGCCAAGGCCCTTGTTTGTGGTCGGCTTTCTGGCGGCGCTGAGCGATGCACTAACCAGCCCGCAGATCGCCCGCCAACTGGGCAGTAACGTGACCACCAGCGTTGCAGTGTTCACCGGGCTGTTTGCCTCGGTGGTGTTCTGCATGCTGATCATCAAGGTACGTCGCCCGGTCGCGCACCTGATTCGTAACCGTTCGTTGGGCAGCCGCTTGCAACGACCTGCACTGCAACAGTCGCTGAAAATATTCTCCAACCTGTGGCACCTACCTATTCTGCTGATGATTCTGGTCTCGGCGATCAACCTCATCGGTGCCGGTGAAGACAGTCAGGAAGCGCTGCGTTGCGCGTTGTTCACGACCATTCTGCTGATCGCCACAGTGTTTTTGAGTACGGTCTTCCAGCACCTGTTCAAACCGAACGAATCTCTGGGGCGCGGCGGCCATGTGTACAAGGCGCGCCTGCTGAGCCTGCTGTATGCGGTGGTGCGCATTGCGCTGGCCATCACGTTCATTGAGGTATTGGGGCGTATCTGGGGCTTCTCGATGTTCGAGTTTGCCCAGCGCAATACTCTGGGCCGGGTGATCAGCGACTCGTTGAGCAGCATCGGCCTGATATTTGTGGTCACCTGGTTGCTGTGGGTGGTGCTCGACACCGCGATTCAGGAAGCCCTCAAACCGCCGGTCAACCATCGCAGCGGCCGCCAGCCGAGCACGCGCATCAAGACCATCCTGCCGCTGCTGCGCAACGCCGTTAAAATCATTCTGGTGGTGATCTGCGCGATCACCACCATGGCCAATCTGGGCATCAACGTCGCGCCGCTGCTGGCGGGTGCCGGGGTGGTCGGTCTGGCCATCGGTTTTGGTTCGCAACAACTGGTGCAGGACGTCATCACCGGCCTGTTCATCATCATCGAAGACACCTTCTCGGTGGGCGACTGGGTGGTGCTCAGCACCGGCCATTCCGGCTCGGTTGAAAGCCTGACCATTCGCACCGTGCGCCTGCGTGACGGCAAAGGCTTCGTCCACTCTGTGCCGTTCGGGCAGATCAAGGCGGTCACCAACCAGTCGCGACAATTCGCCTATGCGTTCTTCTCGGTGCAGTTCACCTACGACTCCGATATCGACGATGCGCTGGCTCTGATCCGCGAAACCGGGCAGTCGATCACCGATGACATTCTGCTCAAGCACAACCTGCAAGGGCCGCTGGAGGTATTCGGCGTAGACAGCATGAACCTCAACGGCATGGTGCTGACCGCGCAATTCCGTACCTCTTCCGGTGGTCAGTACGCAGTGGGGCGCGCCTTCAACGAGCGTCTCAAGCGGCTTGTGGATAAAACTCCGACTGTACATTTCTCACAGACTTATCCACAGATGGTCATGGGGCCTGGCTTCAACAATCCACAAGCGGGCGCCGAACCCGAAGGGCCTCCTGCGCCGTCGGACCCTGCTGCTGCCACACCTTCTGCACCTGCGCCAGCACCGCTGGGTCTGCCCAAGGGGGGCGGCGCGCCAGGGCCTGCGGCTCAATAACTGATAGCGACGGGCTTGAGGGAGGCGCTGTAACGCCTTGTTTTGGCGTCATTAACCGGCGAGGCTGCGCAACTGTTGGGGGTTGGCAGTCAACGTGTTATGTTTGCAGGCGTTTTTGATTGTTCGTTTGATTATCTGACACCGAGCCTGCTGACTCTATGCGAATGCGCCTTATGCTGTTGGGCGGCGGGAATGCCCTCGGGCAGGCGCTGATTCGTCTGGGTGCCGAGGAAAACATTGGTTTCCTCGCACCACGTCCACCGCAAGACGGCTGGGATGCGGCGAGCCTCACGCAACTGCTTGACGACACCCGTCCCGATGCCCTGATCAACCTTGCTTACTACTTCGACTGGTTTCAGGCGGAGACCGTGAGCGAAGCGCGTCTGACCCACCAGGAACGCTCTGTCGAGCGCCTGGCCGAACTGTGTCAGCACCACAACATCACTCTGGTCCAGCCGTCCAGCTATCGCGTGTTCGATGGCTCGCGTGCGACCGCCTACAGCGAAAAAGACGAACCTGTGCCATTGGGCCTGCGCGGCCAGGCGCTGTGGCGTATCGAACAAAGCGTGCGCGCGACCTGCCCGCAACATGTGCTGGTACGTTTCGGCTGGCTGCTGGATGACAGCGCCGACGGCGTACTGGGCCGCTTTCTGTCGCGTGCCAAAGAGCCCGGCGAATTGCTGCTGGCCGATGACCGACGTGGCAACCCGACGCCGGTCGACGACGCCGCGCGGGTGATCATTTCGGTGATCAAGCAACTCGATTGCGAAGCGCCGTTGTGGGGTACTTACCACTATGCCGGCCATGAGGCGACCACGCCGCTGGCACTGGGTCAGGCGGTACTCACCGAAGCGCGCCTGCTGCACCCGCTGGCTATCGAATCGCCTACCGCGCAGGCGCATGCCGCGCGTCCCGACGCAGCCGAAGAGCCGCAACACGCGGTACTCGCCTGCAAGAAAATTCTCCACACTTTCGGCATCAAGCCCCGCGCCTGGCGGGCCGGCTTGCCAAGCCTGCTGGATCGGTATTATCGACATGTCTGACGCTCCTGTTCTGATCACCGGAGGTGCGGGTTTCATCGGCTCGCACCTGACCGACGCATTGCTCGCCAGCGGGCACAGCGTGCGCATCCTCGACAACCTTTCGGCGGGTAAGCGCAGCAACCTGCCGCTGGATAATCCACGGGTTGAACTGATCGAAGGTGATGTGGCCGATGCCGAGCTGGTCAAGCGCGTGGCGCAGGGTTGTAAGGCGGTCGTGCACCTGGCTGCGGTGGCCTCGGTGCAGGCGTCAGTCGATGACCCGGTGCGCACCCATCAAAGCAATTTCATCGGCACGCTGAATGTCTGCGAAGCGATGCGCGAGGCCGGTATCAAGCGGGTGATCTTCGCGTCCAGCGCAGCGGTTTACGGCAACAACGGCGAAGGCGAAGCGATCACCGAAGACACCACCAAAGCACCGCTGACCCCTTATGCTTCGGACAAACTGGCCAGCGAGTTCTACCTGGACTTCTACCGCCGCCAGCATGGCCTGGAGCCGGTGATCTTTCGCTTCTTCAACATCTTCGGCCCGCGCCAGGACCCGTCGTCGCCGTATTCCGGCGTCATCAGCATCTTTGCCGAGCGCCTCCAGAACGGCCTGCCGATCCTCGTGTTTGGCGATGGCGAGCAGACGCGCGATTTCTTCTACGTGGGCGACCTGCTCAAACTGCTGTTGCAAGCCCTGTCACGAGACAGCGCCATCGAAGGCGCGATCAACGTCGGATTGAACAACACCACCTCGCTCAATGAGCTGTTGTCGGCACTTTCGCAAGTGGTTGGCAAACAGCCACAAGTCACCTATCAGGCGCCGCGTTCGGGAGACATCAAACACTCCCGCGCCAGTAATCAGCGCCTGCTGGAGCACTTCACCCTCGACGAAGTCACTCCCTTGAAGCGCGGGCTTGAGTTGCTGATAGGGCAGTGAATGCAGGAGCGGACCGGGCGATGCGTCGCCTATCCGCGATCTCTCGATGTAGGAGCGGACTTGTCCGCGAAGACGATATTCCAGACGCGGAAAGTGCATCGACTGTAACTGCCTATTCGCGAACAAGTTCGCTCCTACAGAATACCGTGAGTACGCGTAGGAGCGGACTTGTCCGCGAAGACGATACTCCGTTACTTCGAAATGAACTATCAAAGTCCCACAAAAAACAAAGGCACCCGATAAGGGTGCCTTCTTGTGTGTAGCGTTTGAAAATGTGCAGGTCAGAACTTGTAACCCACACCGACCATGTACACCCACGGGTCGATGTCCACATCGACTTTGGTCTGGCCGACTGCCAGCGCAGAAGGGCCGTCCACTGTCGCTTTGGTGTCGATATCCACGTACCAGACCGAGGCGTTGACCAGTACGTTGTCGGTAATCATGTAGTCCATGCCCAACTGAGCGGCCAGGCCGACCGAGTCCTTGAGTTTGAGGTTGCTGAAACCCTGACTCTTGCGGTCGCTGGTCAGGTCATTGTCGAAGAAGGTGGTGTAGTTGATGCCCACGCCCGCATACGGCTGGAATCTGGACGAAGGCTCCATCGGGTAGTATTGCAGCGACAGGGTTGGCGGCAGATGTTTGACATCGGCCAGTTTGCCGTCAAGCCCGGGGCCCAGGCCCTTGACTGATACAGTGTGGTTGAACGGCGTGGCAGCCAGCAGCTCGATGCCGATATGGTTGGTCAGCATGTAAGCGAACGTCAGGCCCAGCTGAGTATCGCCATCCAGCGTCGATTTGGTGCCGGAAACCTTGGCACCGTCCAGGCGGACTTCACCGCTGTCTTCGTTGGGCTGGACGTGGGCGGCACCGGCGCGAACGATGAAGTCGCCTTTCTCGTAGGCGTTAGCCGCGACCGGGTCTGTGAGGGCAAGCGCGGCAAGAGACGCGCGTAGCAGATGCTTGTTCATGGAGGCTCCAGGGATCAGTCAAAATTTATGGGCGGAATGTTAAAGCGCTGTCGAGCGGCGACTTTGACTCAGCTCAATGAAATCGCTGGGAACCCCGTCATCCTTATGAATCGGGCAACTCGTAGACAAGAATCTTGTCTGCCTGCATCTGATAACCCGCTTCTGCCAGTTCGCTGGTCGACGACTTGGCCTGCATCGGTCCTTCGATCCAGTACGGCTGATACAGCTCATCGACCTTCACGCCCAGCTCACTCGTGACATGCACGATCTGGTTCGCTGGCGGCGGCGGCACATGGATGCAGGCGCCGAAATACGGCACCAGCAAAAACTCCGTCACTCTGCCTTCCTCACTGACTTCGAGCGGTACGATGTAGCCCGGTAAACGCACCAGTTTGCCATCCAGTGCCTTGACCACTGGCGCATGCGGTGCCAGTTGATGGGCCGCAGGCGCTGCCTCCATGGCCAGTGCATCGGACAGCTTGGACATATCGTGTATGGGTGCCGTTATCGGCTTCACCACGGGTGCATCGGGCGGAATCATGTCATTCCAGGTCAGTTCACGCGGCTCGGCGGCCCACACCTGAGTGGTAACCGAGAGCAGCAAAGTGAGTAGCATGCGCCGCATCATGAAGGTCCTCATAAACGAATCGACAGTCCATCGGCCAGTGACTGCCTGTAGGCTCGCCAGGCTGGCACGGTTCCCATCAACAGCGCGCAACCGAGAATGCCACCCAGTAAAGTCCATTCATATTGGCCAGGTGGCATAGACGACAGGTATAAGCCGTAGTTCTCGAGCACGTAGTCGTGGGCCGCGAAAATGCCGATATAGAGCAGCGCAAGGCCACTGACCACACCGGCCAACGCCAGGGCGAAGGCCTCCAGTATAAGCAGGCTTGCGATATGCCAGGGCCGCGCGCCGACCGAGCGCAGGATGGCCATTTCCCGACGTCGTTCGTTAAGGCTGGTGAGGATCGCGGTCAGCATACCGATCAGCCCGGTCAGCACCACAAACAACGAAATCACGAACAGCGCCTTTTCAGCGGTGCCCATCAGGCTCCACAGCTCCTGCAAGGCCACGCCCGGGAGAATCGCCAGCATCGGCTCGCCGCGGTACTCGTTGATCTCGCGTTGCAGGCTGAACGTTGAAATCTTGCTGTTCAGGCCCAGCATGAACGCAGTAATCGCCGTGGGCGTCAGGTCCATGTTGCGCGCCTGATCGGCTGAAATGCGTTCGTTGCCCCTGGCCGGCGCGCCGTTGTGCCAATCGATATGGATGGCTTCCATGCCACCCAGGCTGATGTGCAGTGTGCGATCCACCGGCGTGGCAGTAGGCTTGAGGATGCCTACCACGGTGAACGGCTTGTCGTCGTGCTTGACCAGGCTGATCGCTGCAACGCCGTGCGCCAGAACCAGCTTGTCACCCAGCTTGTAATGCAACGCTCTGGCGACTTCCGAGCCGAGGACAACCTCAAAAGGATCGGTCTGAAACTCACGGCCTTCAGCCATTTGCAGGTGCTGCTGGCGGCCAAACTGATAATGCTCGAAGTACGACTCGTTGGTGCCCATCACCCGGTAACCACGGTGCGAGTCACCCAGCGAAACCGGTATCGCCCATTTGACCTGTTTGCTTTGGGCAAAGTGCTCGAAGCTGTCCCAGCGAATGTTGTTGGTGGCGTTGCCGATGCGGAACACCGAATACAGCAACAGATTGAGCGAGCCGGAGCGCGCGCCGACGATCAGGTCGGTGCCGCTGATGGTGCTGGCGAAGCTGGCACGGGCTTCGGTGCGCACCCGTTCGACGGCCAGTAACAGGCAGACCGAAAGGGCAATGGCGAAGGCCGTGAGAAAGGCAGTAAAGCGGCGATTGGCCAGGCTGGCGAGGGCCAGACGAAACAGATACATCTCAGATCTCCACGGCGACGGCGGCGCGATTCAGGTCGCTCAGCGACAGGTTGCGATCAAACAGCGGAGCCAGGCTCTGGTCATGGCTGACGAACAACAGGCTGGCCCCGGCTTCGCGACATTCGGCGAACAGCAGGCGAATGAACGCCTCGCGCGAGTCTGCGTCCAGTGCTGAAGTGGGCTCGTCGGCAATCACCAGTTCCGGCTGACCGATCAGTGCCCGTGCGGCGGCGACGCGCTGCTGCTGACCGATGGACAGCGAATCGGCGCGGCGGGCGAGCATCGCCGGGTCTTTCAGGCCCAGATGCGCGAGCAGGGTAGTCGTGGCTTTTTCGACACTGCCGTGACGTTGCCTTGCACGTTCGGCGCGGACGTTGGAGAAGTGGCACGGCAGCTCGATGTTTTCCCGCACCGACAGAAACGGCAACAGATTGAACTGCTGAAAAATGTAACCGGTGTGGTCGACACGAAAGCGATCACGCGCCGCCGACGACAGGCTCGACAGCTCCTGATTCAACAGGCGAATGCTGCCGCTGACAGGTTGCTGCACGCCGCCGAGCAGGCCCAGCAACGTGGTTTTACCGCTGCCGCTGGGGCCTTTGAGGAACAGGGTTTCGCCGGTTTCGAGGCGAAAGCCCGGGATGTCCAGCAATTGAGGGTGACCTGGCCAGTTAAAGGTCAGGTCCGACAGCTCGATCAGTGCTTGGGGCATGGGCTGACTCACGCTCGGTTGGAAATTAAAAGACCGGGCCAGGCCCGGTCATTGTGCCGCAGGGTGCGATCAGAATTTCAGCGTTGGGTTGGCTGCGATCACTTCTGCGCCCGACTGGCCGCCTGGTGAAATCAGTTGTACCTGAAGCTTTTTGGTGGCGGGGAAGGTTTTGAAGATCTGCGACAGGTCGAGCTTTTTCAGAATGGCCGGTGCGTCGCAAACGAATTTGTAGTGACCGTGAATTTCACTGTGCTCATGGTGTTCGGCATCGCCTGCCTTGGCGTGCTCGTCATGATCGTCATCCTTGTCGCCAAACAGCGGGCTTTCCAGTTTCACCGAAGTGGCCGAGCAGTTCGCCGCATCGGCGATGCTGAACAGCGCATTGGGCTTGAGCAGCAACTCGCGGGCCTTGGCGACCTTGTCTTTGTCTTCTGCCGAGGTTGCAGCGTGCTCGAAACCGACGATGTTCATGGCCGGGCTGTCGAACTCGAACTCCAGCGTCTTGCCTTCCAGCACCACATCCAGACGTCCGACGCCGTGCTCGTGGGCACCCAGGCTGCCGTGTTCGTCGCCGTGATCGTGGTCGTGTTCTTCAGCAGCGTGCGCAGCAACAAGTGGCAACAGGGCGAAAGGCAGGGCGAGTAGCAGGCGGCGCATAGCGAACTCCGGAGGTTATGAGGGGGTATCTGTTATGTGATCTTATAACAATTGCCGGTGCGGGTGGACGTGTTTTTTGTGTCGCGTCTGGATGACTGAGTCGCTTCAGGCCGGCAGTGTGTGGTGCTGTCTGGAATACATCGACCCGCGCTTATGCAGAAGTAGTCTCACACGTTGCGTCATCAAGTCCTACTCTGGAAGATGAAAATCGCTACACCTGCGCCGGATGCGTCGGGAGGATTTTCATCGCCAGCCCGGACAGGCGTTCGACGTCGGTCGCGTGCATTATCAAGGAAGATATCAATGAACAAACTCCATTCGAACAGGGAAATACTGCGTGCGGTGTACAAGGATCCGACACGTATCACCGAGTTTGCCGACACTGACATCGTCCTGCATAAGGCCGATCAGGGCGCTGGCGGTGGCCTGTCCATAGCCATCGGCAAAGACGCGGTGCTTTCCCACGAGATCAATCTGCTCAGACGCACGCGTCAGACCCTTTACATGGATGTCCACGACATCATTGCCAACGACCATTTCGGCTCGGTGGTGGGCGACCTGCGCGCGCGCTGCGAGGGGCGCAGAATCATCATGCCGTTTTGCGGCCTTTGGCGATTTCGTGACGGCAAGATTATCGAGCACTGGGAAAACGTCTACGACGTGCGCGCACTCGGCAATTTCATGAACGGCAAAGAACCGGTCATCAATCAGTGGCTTTACGGCTGAGCCCTTACGGTTGTGCATGGGAATGCGCGCCAGCCTGTGGGAGCATGTGTGCCTGACTGTCAGCAGGTACACATCATGTTGCGTATTCGTGGAACCGTAGGCCAATGGCCGGTGGATTTGACCCTTGAACTGGACGAAGGCGACTGGGCCCATCTGGGCGCTCAGCTCAAGGCTGTAGCGCCTGACCTGGCGGCACCGACCGCTGCCGAGACCAAGCCGGTCAATCCGGATGACCGGTTGTGGCTGGTCGCTCGGGAAATGCTGCAAAAAGCCGGGCAAATGAGTGGGCCGGATCTGCTGGGGCAACTGGAGGGGCTGGCCGGCAGCACCGCAGCTGGCAAGCATTTGCTGGTGCGTTTGCGTCACTCTGCGAACGTGAAGGTCGAGAGCGGCGGGGATGCGCCGCTGTACAGCTGGATCGAGACGGCCTGATCTGAATATCGGCGACAGGCATCATGTGATGCCTGTCGCGGGGGGGCTTCAGTCTGGATTGTTCAGTACAGCGCAGCAAACAGCTTGCGACGGTACGCAGTCACCAATGGATGGTCATTGCCCAGCAGGTCGAACACTTGCAGCAGCGTCTTGTGCGGCAGGCCTTCGGCGTAATTGCGGTTGCGGATGAACAGCTTGAGCAGGCCATCAAGTGCGGCTTCGTACTGTTGACGCGACAACTGCTGAATCGCCAGTTGATGCGCGGCTTCGTCATCCTGAGGGTTTTGCGCCAGACGGCTTTTCAGCTCGGCAGCATCCGGCAAGGTGGCCGCTTCGGCCAGAAAAGTCAGTTGCGCCTTGGCACCGGCCAGTTCGGCTTTATGTGCATCGCCGGTAACGGCATCGAGCACAGCGCGGGCTTCACTCAACTCGCCACGTTCGGCCAGGCAGCGTGCATACAGAATCAGCGCGGCTGCATGGGTGTTGTCTTCGCCCAGCAGTTGCTTGAGAACCGCCTCGGCCTCGGAGAATCGGCTTTCGGCAAACAATGCCTGCGCCTGCTTGAGCGGGTCAGCCGCCGGGGGCGGTGGCATGACCACATGCTGTTCAAGAATCTTGCGGATTTCCGACTCGGGCTGCGCACCGGCAAAGCCGTCCACCGGCTGGCCGTCCTTGAACAGCACCACGGTCGGCAGGCTGCGAATACCGAAGCGGGAGACAACATCCGGCTCGGCGTCGCAATTGACCTTGGCCAGCAGCAACTCGCCCTGATAGCTTTCGGTGATCTGCTGCAACAGCGGCATCAGGACCTTGCAGGGCGCACACCACTCGGCCCAGAAATCAACGAGGACAGGCTGATCGAATGACTTGTCGATCACCTGTTGGTCAAAGTTCGCGCTGGTTGCGTCGAAGATGTAAGCAGTTTCCTGGCTCATTGCACGTCTCGAAGAATCTGAATGCCGCCAACTATAAAGCCCGCAGGGCAATGCTGAAAGCGGCGTCGGCGGTGGGGCATCATCCTTGCCCTACGCTCGGCACTGTCCACACACCTGCTTTTGATTCTGCAGAAACCGTTTGGCTGAGCGATTCTGGACTGTTATTCAGCGCTCACCGCGCCGCGTGATACACACTCACGTCGCGAAACTCGTGCGGCTCGGCCAGGTCCGGCAGGGTGTGCGCATGCAGTATCGTCACACGCTGGTAGGCATCGTGCTTGAAGTCGCGCACGCGGGAATCCGCCACCAATGCCTCGCGGCCTCGGGAGAGAAACTGGTCCAGCAGTGGCAGGTTGGCGCGGTCGTAAAGCACGTCGGCGACCAGAATCAGATCGAAGCGATCCGCCTCGGCAAAGAAATCCGTCGAGTAGCTCAATGGCACCTGATTGAGTTCGGCATTGGCCCGGCAGGCAGCGAGCGCCAGTGGATCGAGATCACAGGCAACCACCTCAAGCGCCCCGGCCCTGAACGCGGCAATGCCCGCCACACCCGAGCCCGCACCGAAGTCCAGTACCCGCTTGCCAGCCACCCAGTGCGGGTTTTCAGCCAGAAAACGCGCCAGGGCCAGGCCACTCGCCCAGCAGAAGCTCCAGTACGGTGGGTCTTCCAGAATGCGGCGCGTTTCATCCGGGCTGAAGGCGCGGTCCATCTTGGCCTCGTCGATCAGCCACAGCTTCAGCTCTGTGCCCGGCAGCGCAGTGACAGCCAGCCGGGCGTCGCCAAGCAGTTCGCTCAACGCGTGTTGCAGATGTTGCGGGGCGATCATGGCGCCTTGACGAACTGCAATTGCCCCAGTGCCTGAGTGGTGGCCTGTTCGATGCGCATCGATGGCAGGTGCAGAATCAACTGTCCTGATTTGCTCGCACGGCCGCGCAATTCGACGCGTCCGCCCACCGGAAAGGCTTCCGGGTTGAAGCGCAACTGAAACGGCAGTGACTGGCCGTTGCCCTTGAGCAAGGTGCTGGTCAGCAGTTTTTGCGGACGACCGCGATCGTCGATCACCAGCATCGCCAGCTCGACCTCGGCACCGGCCGGGACGCCCAGCAATTGCCCGCTGAGCTCACGCTGATAAGGCAGCAACGGGCCCGGCCCGGCCGGCAGCTTGATCGCTGGCGCAACGGGCGGCGCGGCGACAGGTTTCGGGGCGTCATTGCTACTGCACGCGGCCAGCAAACCGATGAGGCCGAGTAAAAAAAGGGGGCGTAACGTCATCAAGAGCTCCACAAGACAAAAATCGAAAGGCTGTGTCACGCCAAGCGTGCAGTATTACCGAGCCGGGGCAATTTCACATCGCTTTAATGCGCGTCTATATACCGTAAACCCCCAGCCTTGTCTTGCCGGCAGGATGCGCTAACATGGCGCTCCTCATTCTTTCGTTGCCAGCCACCATGCACTGTCCCTTCTGCGGTGCCAATGACACCAAAGTCATCGACTCCCGCCTCGTCGCCGAAGGCGAGCAAGTACGCCGCCGCCGCGAATGCCTGGCCTGTGGCGAGCGCTTCACGACGTTTGAAACCGCCGAGCTGGTCTTGCCGCGCCTGATCAAGCAGGACGGCAGTCGCCAGCCGTTCGACGAAGAAAAGCTGCGCGCCGGCATGCAGCGCGCCCTCGAAAAGCGCCCGGTGAGTGTCGAACGGCTAGAAGCCGCACTGGCCCACATCAAGCACAAGCTGCGGGCCACGGGTGAGCGCGAGGTCAAGTCGCTGGTGGTCGGCGAGCTGGTCATGGGCGAGCTGCAAAAGCTGGATGAAGTGGCCTATATTCGCTTCGCGTCCGTGTACCGCCGCTTTCAGGACCTCAACGAGTTTCGTGAAGAAATCGACCGTCTGGCCCGCGAGCCGGGTAAGGAATGAGTGCAGTGTTGACTGAACAGGCAGCCCTCGACGTTCATTACATGGCCCATGCGGTGGAACTGGCGCGCAAGGGCCTTTATTCGACACACCCCAACCCGCGAGTCGGTTGCGTAATCGTGCGTGACGGCCAGATTGTCGGCCAGGGCTGGCATGCGCGGGCCGGCGAGTCGCACGCCGAAGTGCACGCGCTGCGCGAGGCCGGCGAGCTTGCCCGGGGCGCAACCGCCTACGTCACACTTGAACCGTGCAGCCATCAGGGACGCACCCCGCCGTGCGCCGATGCACTGATCAGCGCCGGGCTGGCGCGGGTCGTGGCGGCAATGCAGGACCCCAATCCGCAAGTGGCCGGCAGCGGGCTTTTGCGCCTGATGACTGCCGGTATCAGCGTTCAGTGCGGCGTGCTGGAAAGCGAAGCGCGAGCGCTGAACAAAGGTTTTATCAAACGCATGGAAACCGGACGGCCCTATGTGCGGGTCAAGATGGCCATGAGCCTGGATGGCAGAACGGCCATGGCCAGCGGTGAAAGCCAGTGGATCACCGGCCCCGAGGCGCGTTCTGCCGTCCAGCGCCTGCGCGCCCAATCGAGTGTGGTGCTGACCGGTGCCGATACGGTGCTGGCCGACAAGGCGCGCCTGACCGTGCGCCCTGACGAGTTAGGCCTCAATGCCGAACTCACTGCGCTGGCGGCTGCGTGTCCGCCGCTGCGCGTATTGATTGACGGACGGCTGCGCGTGCCATTGGATACGCCGTTCTTTCAGGCGGGCAGTGCGCTGGTCGTGACCTGCGCCGCGGCGTCGGCGCGGGGTCGTTATCAGGAAGACGGTCACGAGATGCTGGCGCTGGCCGACAGCGCCGGTCATGTTGACCTGCGCAGGTTGATGGGCGAACTGGGTGTGCGGGGCGTCAACGAGGTGCTGGTCGAAGCCGGTCCGCGTCTGGCTGGTGCCTTCACGCGTCTCGGGCTGGTCGACGAATTTCAGCTATTCATTGCAGGCAAGTTTCTCGGTTCGTCGGCCCGGCCGCTGCTCGATCTGCCACTGGCGCAGATGAGTGAAGCGCTGGAGCTGAACATTATCGAAATCCGAGCCGTCGGCAATGACTGGCGAGTCATTGCTCTCCCTGCCAGTGCACCCGGCGTATAATTCTTCGCTTTCGCCTAGCGCGTAGCCCTTGTTCTCCCGGAGGACCCATGTTTACCGGCATCATCGAATCCATCGGCAGCATCCGCGCCCTGACTCCCAAGGGTGGCGACGTCCGCGTTTACGTGGAAACCGGCAAGCTCGACCTGAGCGACGTCAAACTCGGCGACAGCATTGCCGTCAATGGCGTGTGCCTGACCGCCGTCGAATTGCCCGGCGACGGCTTCTGGGCTGACGTCAGTCGTGAAACCCTGACCGTGACTGCCTTTGTCGATTTGAAGAGCGGCAGCCGAGTCAATCTGGAAAAAGCCCTGACGCCGACCACGCGCCTTGGCGGCCATCTGGTCAGCGGCCATGTCGACGGCGTAGGCGAAATCGTCGCCCGTGCCGACAACGCCCGCGCCATCCAGTTTACGGTGCGTGCGCCGCGCGAGCTGGCCAAATACATCGCCCATAAAGGCTCGATCACCATTGACGGCACCAGCCTGACGGTCAACTCGGTCAATGGCGCCGAGTTCGAACTGACCATCGTGCCGCACACCCTCAGCGAAACCATCATGGCCGACTACCTGCCTGGCCGTAAGGTCAACCTGGAAGTGGATCTGCTGGCGCGCTATCTGGAGCGTCTGTTGCTGGGCGACAAGGCAGCAGAACCGGGTCACGGCACGATCACCGAAAGCTTTCTGGCCGAGAACGGCTACCTCAAATCCTGAATCAAGGAGGGTGCCGCGTGGCGCTCAATAATATCGAAGAACTGGTTGAAGACATCCGCCAGGGCAAGATGGTCATCCTCATGGATGACGAAGACCGCGAGAACGAAGGCGACCTGATCATGGCCGCCGAATGCGTCAAGCCTGAGCACATCAACTTCATGGCGCGTTTCGCCCGTGGCCTGATCTGCATGCCGATGACCCGCGAGCGCTGCGAAACCCTCAAGCTGCCGCTGATGGCGCCGCGCAACGGCTCCGGTTTCGGCACCAAGTTCACCGTCTCCATCGAAGCTGCCGAAGGCGTGACCACTGGCATCTCTGCGGCAGACCGTGCGCGTACCGTGCAGGCAGCCGCCGCCAAAGAAGCCAAAGCCGAAGACATCGTCAGCCCGGGGCACATCTTCCCGCTGATGGCTCAGGCCGGTGGCACTCTGGCTCGCGCCGGTCATACCGAAGCTGCGTGCGATCTGGCGCGCATGGCCGGGTTCGAGCCGACGGGGCTGATCTGCGAAGTCATGAACGACGACGGCACCATGTCGCGTCGCGCCGAACTTGAAGAATTTGCCCTGCAACACGACATCAAGATTGGCACCATCGCCGACCTGATCCACTACCGGATGATCCACGAACGTACCGTTCAGCGGATTGCCGAGCAGCCAATGGACAGCGAACTGGGCAGTTTCAACCTGGTGACTTACCGCGATTCGGTCGAAGGCGATGTGCATCTGGCGCTGACCCTGGGCAAGATCTGCGCAGAAGAACCGACCCTGGTGCGGGTTCACAACATGGACCCGTTGCGCGACCTGTTGATGGTCAAGCAGCCCGGCCGCTGGAGCCTGCGCGCCGCCATGCGTGCGGTTAGCGAGGCGGGCAGCGGTGTTGTGCTGTTGCTTGGTCACCCCTTGGATGGCGATGTATTGCTGGCCCATATCCGTGAAACTGCAGGGCAGCAACCGGTCAAGACGCCGACCACTTACAGCACCGTGGGTGCCGGTTCGCAGATCCTTCGTGACCTCGGTGTACGCAAAATGCGCCTGATGAGTTCGCCAATGAAGTTCAATGCGATATCCGGTTTCGATCTGGAAGTTGTAGAATACGTGCCCTCCGAATAAATACCGGCAGGTTGAAGCATGCGAAAGACTGTTTTTTGCAGCGTTTGGCCTGACAGGTGCGATTCGTGGCCTAATATCCCTCAAAGTCCGCCCCAAGGCGGGCTTGCTCTTTAATACGAGACTCACCGAATGACCTTGAAGACCATCGAAGGTACCTTCATCGCCCCCCAAGGCCGCTACGCCTTGGTGGTTGGCCGTTTCAACAGCTTCGTCGTGGAAAGCCTGGTTAGCGGTGCCGTTGATGCGCTGGTACGCCACGGCGTCAGCGAAAGCGATATCACCATCATCCGTGCGCCGGGTGCGTTCGAGATTCCACTGGTTGTGCAGAAAGTTGCCCAACGCAGCGAGTTCGCGGCCATCGTTGCACTGGGTGCAGTGATCCGTGGCGGTACTCCGCACTTCGAATACGTGGCAGGCGAGTGCGTCAAAGGCTTGTCCCAGGTTTCCATGGAATTCGGCGTTCCGGTCGCGTTCGGCGTATTGACTGTCGATTCCATCGAGCAGGCCATCGAGCGCTCCGGCACCAAGGCCGGCAACAAGGGCGCTGAAGCTGCCCTGTCCGCCATCGAAATGGTCAGCCTGCTGTCGCAGTTGGAGGCCAAGTGATTTCCGACGATACCGACCAGTTCAACCCGCGCGACGCCAAATCGCCGGAAATCGCCAAGGGCAAGAGCGCCAAACGTCGCGAAGCGCGTCAGATGGCAACGCAGGCCCTGTACCAACGGCACATGGCTGGCCACGCGCTGAACGAAATCGAAGCCCAGTTCCGTGTCGATAATGACTTCAGTAACGTTGACGGCACTTACTTCCGTGAGCTGCTGCACGGCGTGGCAACCAACCAGACCGAGATCGACACCGCTCTGACGCCTTGCCTTGACCTGACCATCGAAGAACTCGATCCGATTGAGCTGGCGATATTGCGCCTGTCCACCTTCGAACTGCTCAAGCGCATCGACGTGCCTTACCGCGTTGTGATCAACGAAGGCATCGAGCTGGCCAAAGTCTACGGCTCCACTGACGGCCACAAGTTCGTCAATGGCGTGCTGGACAAGCTTGCACCGCGCCTGCGTGAAGTCGAAGTGAAGGCTCACAAGCGCTGATCAGCGCCTGACCTTCATGGGAGAGTTCGAGCTGATCCGCAATTACTTCGCCGCCGCGCCCTGTGCGCAGGCGGGCGAAGAGGTTGTATTGGGGATCGGCGACGACTGCGCGCTGCTGGCGTTACCGCCCTGCGAGCAGTTGGCGATCTCGACCGATACCCTGGTGGCCGCTGTGCATTTTCCGGCCGTCTGCGACCCCCTTCTGCTTGGTCAGCGTGCATTGGCCGTCTCTGCCAGTGATCTGGCGGCCATGGGCGCTCGTCCCGTTGCATTCACCCTTGCCTTGACCTTGCCGCACGTCGATGCCGACTGGTTGCAGCGCTTTGCTCACGGTTTGAGCCTGATGGCGCAAGGCTGTTCGTTGCGCCTGATCGGTGGCGACACCACGCGCGGTCCGTTGAGCCTGACCCTGACCGTGTTCGGCGCTGTACCCCCAGGGCTTGCGTTGACACGCAGCGGCGCTCGCGAAGGTGATCTGTTGTGTGTCGGCGGTGCGCTGGGCGATGGTGCCGCTGCGTTGCCCCTGGTGTTGAATCAACGCAGCGCCGAGGCTTCTATTGCCGAACCGTTGCTGGCGCGCTACTGGTCGCCACAACCGCAATTGGCGCTGGGTCAGGCATTGCGCGGCAAGGCGACGTCGGCGCTGGATATCTCCGATGGCTTGCTCGCGGACTGCGGGCACATCGCCCGTGCTTCGGGGGTACGTCTGGTGATCGAGCGCGACCGGCTGCCAATGTCGCCGCAGCTGCTCGCGTTGTTCGACCTGCAGGCCGCGCAACAGGCGGCGCTCAGCGGCGGTGACGATTACGTGCTGGCCTTTACGCTGCCGCCCGAACATCTGGCTGGGTTGCTCGACGCAGGCTGGCCGGTGCATGTGATCGGCCGGGTCGAGGCTGGAAATGGCGTGGTTCTGATCGATCATGTCGGAGCCGACATCACCCCCGATACCCGTGGCTACCAGCATTTTGGCGGCTCACAGTGACGGGGTGTGTCAGGTCTATCTATCGAACTTTATGATCTAAATGCGCGAGAATTCAGCCTGAGCGTCTGTAGGAACCTGCTGTTACAATGCAAATCTTGCGAATTTCCAGTCTTCATACTGATCAGGAGCACATGGTGCCCGTCGTATTTGTCGCCGCTTCCAAACTGCCCACACCCTTTGCAGAATTTGCCATGCACGGCTTTATCGAGTCGGCAACCGGCCGAGAACACGTTGTCCTGAGCCTGGGCGATGTAGCGGATGGCGCCCCGGTTCTTGGCCGCGTGCACTCCGAGTGCCTGACCGGCGACGCGTTGTTCAGTCAGCGTTGCGATTGCGGCTCTCAACTGGAAGCCGCCATGCGCGCTATTGCCACCGAGGGGCGCGGCGTATTGCTGTATCTGCGTCAGGAAGGGCGCGGCATCGGCCTGATGAACAAGATCCGCGCCTACGAGCAGCAGGACGGCGGGGCCGATACGGTCGAAGCCAACGAACGTCTTGGTTTCGCTGCCGACCAGCGCGACTACGCCATCTGCCTGCCGATGCTTCAGCATCTGGGTGTGCAGTCGCTGCGCCTGATGACCAACAACCCGCGTAAAGTCAAAGCGCTGACCGACATGGGCATCAATGTCGCCGAGCGTGTGCCGCTGCACACTGGGCAAAACCCGCACAATCGCCTTTATCTGGCGACCAAGGCCGGCAAGTTGGGGCACATGATGGGTAACGAACACCAAAGCGAGGTCGGCCCCGCGTGACACGCAGCGAGGTGCGCCAAAAGCTGGAAATGGCCTGGTGGCGCCAACTGGGTCTGACTCTGGCGCCATTGTTGGTGGTTTGTGTGTTTTTCGGCTCCAGTGAGCCGCTTATCCCTGTATTGGCGATACCGTTGTTCATCGCCGGGATAGGCTCGATGTTCGTCAGCCTGAAGCCGTTCGGGGCTTACAAGCGTGCATTGGCGGCCACTCAGGCTGCGCTCGACACGCCAGAAGAGCCCGCCGCCTGGATCAAGCTTGCTGCGGTCCGCCGTTTTGCCTTTCTAGCGGCCGGGCTTCCCGCCTGGATCGCCGCCATCGCGGTACTGTTCGGCCTTCATCCGCTGCCGGTTTGCCTGTTGGCGTTTTCCAGTGTGGTGCTGCTTTATCTGTACCGGCTGCCCACAGCCTGAATGCGGATCGCCGCCCCGGTAGCTCCCACGAGATTTATGTATAACGCTGAGCACTGGAATGTGCGTGTCAGCCAATCAGCGATAACCGCTCATTGATCGCCGCTTCAATCCCGTCAACATCCAGCCCGCATTCAGCCAGCATCTGCGCCGGTTTGGCGTGCTCCACGTAAACGTCTGGCAAGCCCAGGTGCAGTACGGACTTGAGGATGTTCGCGCGGGCCAGAAACTCGCTGACTGCAGCACCTGCACCACCCATCACCGCGTTTTCTTCCAGCGTGACCAGCAGTTGGTGACTGGCAGCTGTTTCGCGTACCAATGCTTCGTCCAGTGGTTTGACGAAACGCATGTCGATGACGGTAGCGTTCAGCTTCTCAGCAACCACCAGTGCCTCGGCCAGTTGTACGCCAAACACCAGAATCGCAACCCCCTGACCTTGACGGCGCACAACGCCTTTGCCAATTTCGACCGGGTCCAGATTGGCTTCAATCACAGCATTCGGCCCGGTGCCGCGCGGGTAGCGCACAGCCGCAGGTCCGGTGTGCAGATAGCCGGTGCTGAGCAATTTGCGCAATTCGTTTTCGTCACTTGGTGTCATCACCACAATGCCGGGGATGCAGCGCAGGTAAGACAGATCAAAGCTGCCCGCGTGGGTCGGGCCGTCTTCGCCCACAAGCCCGGCACGGTCGATGGCGAACAGCACGTCGAGGTTCTGCACCGCTACGTCATGCACCAACTGATCGTAGCCGCGCTGCAGGAACGTCGAATAGATCGCCACCACCGGCTTGCTGCCTTCACAGGCCATACCGGCTGCGAGGGTGACGGCGTGTTGCTCGGCAATGGCCACATCGAAGTAACGCTCTGGAAAGCGCTCGCTGAAGTCCACCAGGTCCGAACCTTCCTTCATGGCCGGCGTGATGCCCACCAGACGAGAGTCGACCTCGGCCATGTCGCAAATCCACTGGCCGAACACACCGGAGTATTTCGGTGAGCTGACCTTTTTCTGAACGCTGACAGGTGCATTCAGGGGTTCAAGCTTGGTAATGGCGTGATAGCCGATCGGGTCGACTTCGGCGGGCGCAAAGCCTTTGCCCTTCTTGGTCACCACGTGCAGGAACTGAGGGCCTTTCAGGTCGCGCATGTTGCGCAGCGTGGCAATCAGGGTTGGCAGGTCATGGCCGTCGATAGGGCCGATGTAATTCCAGCCCAGCTCTTCGAACAGCGTGCCGGGGACCAGCATGCCTTTGGCGTATTCTTCGGTGCGTCGTGCGATTTCCCACGCGCCCGGCAGCCGCGAGAGCACTTTCTTGCTGCCTTCGCGCATGCTGGTGTAGGTGCGGCTGGAAAGAATCTTGGCCAGATAGTTCGACAGCCCGCCGACATTGCGCGAGATCGACATGTCGTTGTCGTTGAGGATCACCAGCATGTTCGCCGCCACTTCCGGCGCGTGGTTCAACGCCTCGAATGCCATGCCTGCGGTCAGCGCACCGTCGCCGATCACGGCAATCGATTTGCGCTCGCTGCCTTGCAGGCGTGAAGCAATCGCCATACCCAGTGCGGCGCTGATCGAGGTGCTGGAGTGGCCAACGCCGAACGTGTCGTACTCGCTCTCGCTGCGGCGCGGAAAGGCGGCAACACCGTCCTTCTGGCGCAGGGTGGACATGCGCGCGCGACGGCCGGTGAGAATCTTGTGCGGATAGGCTTGATGACCCACGTCCCACACCAGACGGTCGTCCGGGGTGTCAAACACGTAATGCAGCGCGATGGTCAGCTCGATGACCCCAAGACCGGCACCGAAATGCCCTCCGGTCTGGCCAACGGAGTACAGCAGCTCCAGGCGAAGTTCATCGGCCAGGGTTTCGAGCTCGGCTTCACCCAGACGGCGTAGGCCGTGTGGGGTGTCAGCCTGGTCGAGCAACGGCGTGACCGGGCGCTCGCGGGGGATCTCTTTGAACGTCGTGGGCATCAGGCGAATCGTTATATATAAGTAAAGAGGCGGCAGTTTACCTTATGCATCGCACGCTGCCCATGAAGTGAGTCGGCGGAAGGTCCGTCGACTGACAAGCTTGATGATTCAGACCTGATGAACCGCCGTTGATTCATCGTATTTCAGCCCCGGCAATAGCAATCAGTGGCGGCGCTCGACGATGTACCGCGCCAGCTCGCGCAACGGCTCTGCGGCGGCGTCGAAAGGACTCAGTGCAGCGAGCGCCTGATCGCGTAACTCCAGGGCATAGCCCTTGGCTGCGTCCAGGCCCAGCAGTGCGGGGTAGGTCGGTTTGTCGCGTGCAATATCGGCACCCTGGCGCTTGCCGAGGGTCGCGGTATCGCTTTCGACGTCGAGAATGTCGTCCTGCACCTGAAAGGCCAGGCCGACCGCACGTGCATAGACCTGCAGGGCATCGAGCCGCGCCTGATCGGCCTGACCGCTGGCCAGCGCACCGAGCCGAACACTGGCTTCGATCAACGCGCCGGTCTTGTGACGGTGCATGTATTCCAGCGCGGCCTGATCCAGCTTCAGCCCTACCGAGCCCAGATCGATGGCCTGTCCGCCCACCATTCCGGCCGGACCTGCGGCAGCGGCCAGTGTGCTGACCATCTGCAACCGGGTTTCGGCGTCACGCGAGCTCAAGTGCGGGGCGAGCAGGGCGGTGAAAGCGAGGCTTTGCAGGCCGTCACCGGCGAGGATCGCGCAGGCCTCATCGAACGCCTTGTGCGTGGTCGGTTGGCCGCGACGCAGGTCGTCATCGTCCATCGCCGGCAAATCATCGTGCACCAGTGAATAAGCATGGATCAGCTCGACCGCACAGGCCGCGCCATTGGCATCTTCGGCCACGCCGCCCAGTGCTTCACAGGCGGCGTAGGCCAGCAGCGGGCGCACGCGTTTGCCGCCATTCATCACGCTGTAACGCATGGCCTCGTACAGACGGTCCAGCTCAGGGCTCGGTGCCTGAAACAAGCCTTCGAGTGCTGCATTGACGCGAGTCTGGCTTTGCGCTTGATAGCTCGCGATCATTCGGGGAGTTCCGCGTCGTCGAACGGCTCTTCG
Source organism: Pseudomonas avellanae BPIC 631 (assembly GCF_000444135.1). Taxonomy (GTDB): domain Bacteria; phylum Pseudomonadota; class Gammaproteobacteria; order Pseudomonadales; family Pseudomonadaceae; genus Aquipseudomonas; species Aquipseudomonas avellanae. Next base: position 41,208 of record NZ_ATDK01000221.1, on the reverse strand, counting down.
GTCAGTTCGCCGTCGCGCTCCAGCAGTACTTGAACCTTTTGTTCAGCCTGGGTGAGGGCGCTCTGGCAATCACGCGTCAGACGCACGCCTTGCTCGAAGGCGGTCAACGAGTCTTCCAGCGACAGTTCACCATTCTCCAGCCGCTCTACCAGCGCTTGCAGATCAGCGAGAGACTGTTCGAAATCCAGTGCAGCTTTCTTGCGGGCCATGGGGGCATTTCCGGTAGAGGTTAAACCGCGCGACACTAGCAGAGCGGCGGCTTTGGGGCAAATGACAGCGATGGATGTTCGTTGTCGCAGTGAGCAAAGTAACTCAACCCGCAGCAAACCCGTTCTGCAAGTCGGCGATCAGATCATCCGGGCTTTCCAGGCCGACCTGCAGGCGCAGCATCGGCCCCATGCCGCGGTCTGGACCGTGCTGCTCTACTTCCGTGACCAGGCTTTCAAAACCGCCCCACGAATAACCAATGCCAAAAAGCGTCAAGGCACCTGTAAAACGATCCAGCACCAGCCGATCAGCCGTTTTGAACTCGAAACTGAGCAAGCCATTGCAACCATGGAAATCGCGTTTCCAGAGGGCGTGCCCCGGATCGCTCGGCAGCGCGGGATACAGAACGCGAACGACTTCAGGCTGGTCCTGCAGCCACTGCGCGACCTGCATCGCGTGGCGTTCGTGCATGGCCATGCGTGCCGCCAGACTGCGCGCTCCGCGCAGCACCAGATAGGCGTCATCCGGGCTGACGGTGTTGCCGACAGCGGTGTTCATGGTCTTGAGGGTGTGCCAGTGGGTTTGGGTGGTACTGACACTGCCCATCATCACATCCGAGTGCCCGGCCACGTATTTGGTCAGGGCCATCAGCGAGATATCGGCGCCCAGCTCCAGCGGCTTGTACAAAACCCCCGAACCCCAGGAGTTATCCACCGCCAGCAGCATGTTCTTCGCTTTGCACAACTGCGCCAGGGCGGGCAGGTCGCACATGTCGAAGGTCAGCGAACCCGGAACTTCGGCGTAGATCATCCGCGTGTTGGTTTTGATCAGCGATTCCACGTCACTGCCATCGGCGGCATAGAAATCGAACTGAATGTCGAAAGCTTTCAACATCGTGTTCGCCAGACGCCGGACAGGTCCGTAGACCGATTCGGTGAGCAGTACATGATCGCCGGGGCGCAGAAAGGACTGAAACATCTGTGCGACGGCGGCAAGCCCGGTGGGGTAAAGACACGTGCCGTGCGCGCCTTCCAGCTCGGAGATCAGGTCCTGCAAGGCAAACGCGGTCGGGTTGCCATTGGCCCCGTAAGTCAGCGAACGCTCCGGCCCGGCCGTGCGAACCTCGGCTTCGCGCAAGCTTTCGAGGCTGTCGAATACTACCGTGCTGAGGCGCACAACCGGCGGATTGACCGCAAGCCCCGGACCGCTACTGGCGCTGCGACCACGTTGCGACAGGGCAGTGTGGGCGCGAGGGTCTTTGCTGTGCGGCATCTGAGGCTCCGATAGGTGCTGGCGTTATTACGTTATTGCGCCAAGCGTAATGCATCCGTGCGGTTGGCAGGTATTACTGATCGTCCTTCGCAACGTCCAGTGCATAAAACTCGTGCAGTTTGGCCTGTAACAATTGCCTGTCCGGCAGTCGGGTCTGGTATTCGGCAATCAGTGCGGGTGACAACGAGCGGTTCAGCGCGTACTCGACCACTTCATCGTTTTTGCTGGCGCACAGCAGCACGCCAATGGCGGGGCTTTCATGGGGTTTGCGCTCAGTCTGGTCCAGTGCTTCCAGATAGAAGTTCAGCTTGCCCAGGTACTCCGGCTCAAAGCGTCCGACCTTGAGTTCGATGGCCACAAGGCAGTTAAGGCCACGATGGAAAAACAGCAGGTCCAGCGCGAAATCCTGGCCGCCCACCTGCACCGGGTACTCGGAGCCGACAAAGCAGAAGTCACGACCCAGTTCGATCAGAAAATCCCTCAGGCGTTGCAGCAAGCCGCGATGCAGGTCCGCCTCGGCATGTCCGGCAGACAGTTCCAGAAATTCCACCATGTAGGCATCACGAAACACCTCCAGTGCGGCCGGCCGGGTTTCCTTGAGCATGGCCGAGGCTTTGGCTGGCTGGGTGACAGTGCGTTCGAACAAGGCGGTTTTGAATTGGCGTTCCAGTTCGCGGCTGGACCATTTTTCCCTGATAGCCATACGCAAGTAAAACTCACGTTCTTCGGGTCGCTTGCTTTGACTGAAGATGATCAAGTGATGAGTCCACGGCAATTGTGTCAGCACTGCTGACACTTTCTCATCGTCCCGGTAAGCCTCGAAAAACTGGCGCATGCGAAACAGATTTCGACGTGTAAACCCGCGCAGCCCCGGCTGGGTGGTAGCCAGGTGCTCGGCAAGCTGGCTGACCACTGCATCGCCCCATTCGGCGTTTTCAATCTTGCGACTGATGTAGGCGCCGACTTGCCAGTACAGCTCTATCAGGCGCGTGTTGACCGCCTGCGCTGCCTGCTGTCGAGCGCCCTGAATCATGGCGAGCACTTCATCGAAGCGATCAGTTGCCGGTGAGAGAAGGGCCGGGCGTGTAGTTCCCTGGTTCATGTAAGCGCGTCCTTGGGGAGTCGGTAAGGGCGGCTACTTTACGTGCAGATCACACCTGCCAGACCCGGCATTTGCGCCGGGTTTGTGACATCAGGTTTCTCTTCGTGCCGACCTTGACTTGCGCCTCATTTATCCAGGTCAGATGCCTCATGCCGCTCCGGAACCTGATCCGCTTCTTCGCCCCAGGTGCGATTGACCTTCTGGCCTTTGATAACAGCCGGACGCGCTGCGATCTCTTCCGTCCAGCGGATCAGATTCGGGTATTCGTGCACCGACAGGAACTCGGCAGCCGAGTAAACCTTGTTGCGCACCAGCGCGCCATACCATGGCCACACCGCGATATCGGCAATCGTATAGGTATCGCCGGCCAGGTAGCGGTGCTCCGCAAGGCGACGGTCCAGCACATCGAGTTGACGCTTGGCCTCCATCGCAAAACGGTTGATGGGGTACTCGAGTTTCTCGGGCGCATAAGCATAAAAATGCCCGAAACCGCCGCCCAGATAAGGCGCAGCGCCCATCTGCCAGAACAGCCAATTGAGGGTTTCTGTGCGCCCTGCCAGGTCTGCGGGCAGAAAGCTGGAAAACTTCTCCGCCAGATACAGCAGGATCGAACCGGACTCGAAGACCCGCACAGGCTTTTCATGGCTTCGGTCCATTAATGCCGGGATCTTGGAGTTGGGATTGATCTCGACAAACCCGCTGGAAAATTGATCGCCCTCGGATATGCGGATCAGCCAGGCATCGTATTCCGCCCCGCTGTGCCCCAGCGCCAGCAACTCTTCCAGCATGATCGTGACCTTCACCCCATTGGGCGTGGCCAGTGAATAAAGCTGCAGCGGATGCTTGCCGACCGGCAGCTCCTTTTCATGTGTTGGGCCGGCGACAGGCCGGTTGATGCTGGCAAACGCGCCACCCGTTGGCGTTTCCGGCTGCCAGACTTTTGGTGGGGTGTAAGGAGATTGCGTCATGAAGAGCCTCGCTTGTTCAGGGACGATCGCAGGACCGGTCGCGTTGAAATGACCATTGACGTTATAGATCAATGCGCGGGGAGGGAAGTGCCTTGCGATGCTGGCCGGGCGTAGCGCTTGCCCATCATAACGGTGCTGCTGAGGCAACCATTCGGTTGCCGTCTGTAGTTTGTGGAATATTCCTACAGCAACTAAGGTGACGTCCTATAGCTGTAGATCGACAAAAGAGGGGAGTATGTGTGCGCATCAGGAAGCCTGAAGGTTATCCATGTAGGTGCTTGATTGTCAAAGGTCGTTTACCCAGGCCACATTATTAATAACCGGATATCCGTATGCCGTTATCTCGTATTGCAGGCGTTATCAAATGGCGCGATCTGGTCATCAATCTCGTCTGCAAAGAAATAAAAATCCGCTATATGGGCGCGACGCTGGGCTTCGTATGGTCACTGGGTAACCCGTTGGTTGTGACACTTACGTATTACATGGTGTTTACCTACATTCTGCCCAGCAATCAGGACCGTTTCGCACTTCATCTGGTGACTGGCGTCGTCCACTGGATGCTTCTGGCGCAAATAGTCTCGCAAAGTGGGGAGTGGCTCATCAACAACGGCAATCTCATTCGCAAATTACGCTTTCCACGTATCTTGCTGCCCGTCTCCGGGGCGCTCACGATTATTGTGTTCTGGGCAGGCTGCATGATCGTGTACGCATCATTGTTTGCCATGCTCGGCGGTGTGTTTACCCGGGCACTGTTTTTTTACCCGATTGTACTGATCGCATTCATGGCCTTGATCATGGGCTTCGGTCTGGCGCTCAGCGTCATCCAGATAACCGTGCGGGATGCCAAGCATTTCATCGATGTGTTTTTACCCTTGCTGTTCTGGTTCACGCCAATTGTGTGGGTCACCTCTTCGCTGCCCGAGGGCATTGCCAGTATCGCGGCCTACAACCCGGTAGCCCTGTATTTCAACAGTTTCAGCAGCATCCTGCACGCCGGGGTCATTCCCGACAGCCGTGACTTGATTGTGTGCGTAGTGCTGGGCACCACGTCCCTTATTGTAGGCCTCGCCATATTCAGACGAGTAGACCGTGCGGTGGAGTACTTATGAGCAACGTCGTCATCAAGGCCGAAAACCTCACCAAGCAGTTCGTCTTGCGCCACAACATGGGCGGTTTGAAGAAAAAGTTTCTGGGGCTATTTGATGCTCAATACCGTGAGCGCGCCGAAAAATTCATGGCGGTAAGCGACGTGTCGTTCACCTTGCACAAGGGCGAATCGCTAGCGCTTGTGGGGCACAACGGTTCAGGCAAAAGCACGCTTTTGCAGCTTGTCTCAAGAATCCTTTTGCCTACCAGCGGCCGTTTGACCACCGTTGGCCGTGTAGCACCTTTGATTGAAATTGGCGTTGGCTTTCATCCCGAGCTGACCGACGAAGAAAATATTTACTTGAACGCCAGCCTGTTTGGCTTGAGCAATAAGGAAATACGTTCGCGCTTTAACGAGATCGTCGATTTCTCCGGTCTGGGAAACTTTATCGATACACCGGTGAAGAATTATTCCTCGGGCATGTACATGCGCCTAGGGTTTTCGGTTGCTGTCCATGTGGAGCCACAGACGTTACTGGCTGATGAGGTGCTTGCTGTGGGTGATGAAGAATTCAAACTCAAGTGCCATGAACGAATTCGCAGTCTGCAGGATGACGGCATGGCCTTGATTCTGGTGACTCACGCCGTAGAAGAAGGCAGAGCATTTTGTCAGCGATATTTGAAGCTTGAGCGTGGCCGGATGATTGAACACGGTTGCTATTAGTCTCTTTTTTGAAGTTTAAAATTTCAAGGCGTCAGGCTTCTATCGACTGGGTAAACACTATTTCACACAGGGATTTCCATGCTGCAAATTATCGTTCCAATGGCCGGAGCCGGGAGTCGCTTTGCCGTTGCAGGCTACACGGCCCCAAAGCCACTGATCCCTGTGCATGGTGTGCCGATGATCAAGGTCGTGATTGATAACCTGACACCTGACTGCCCGCACAGCTTCATCTTTATCTGTCAGGCGGAACAGGTCGCGGCCTACGGGCTCAGAGAAAAACTGAATGCCTGGGCACCCGGTTGCGACATCGTCGAACTTGGCGGTTTGACCGGTGGTGCGGCCTGCACTGTTTACGCAGCAAGGCACCTGATCGATTATGACCAGCAAGTGATGATTGCCAACAGCGACCAGTACGTTGACGTAGACATCAATGCCTATCTGCATGCAATGAACGAATGCGATGCCGCAGGCCTGATCATGACCATGAAAGCCAGCGATCCGAAGTGGTCATTCGTGGGGTTCAATTCACAAGGCCACATCAATCGCGTGGTTGAAAAGGAAGTCATCTCGGACGAAGCCACTGTCGGCATCTACAACTTTCGCAGTGGCGGCCAGCTGATATCAGCCATCGACGCGATGGTCCTGAAAGATCTTCGCGTCAACGGCGAGTTCTACGTCGCGCCGGCTTACAACGAGCTCATCGAGCAAGGCGCAAAGGTCGTTCATTACAGCATTGGCGCTGAGGGTCATGGCATGTATGGCCTTGGCATACCCGTCGATCTGAACCTGTTTCTGTCACTGCCTTTAAGCCGGCAGGCAGCCTCGGGCGTCGGGAACTGACATGCAGATCATCAGCCATCGCGGCTACTGGCTGCACAAGCCCGAGCGTAACCTGACGCAAGCCTTCCATCGATCATTCGACTTCGGTTTCGGTTTCGGTACCGAAACCGATGTTCGTGATGTGGCGGGTCAACTCGTGATTTCTCATGACATGCCCGTGGGCGGCGAACTGACGCTCGACGGTCTGCTCGACATCATGGCGGGTCGCAACCTGCCTCTGGCCATCAACGTCAAGGCCGATGGCATGGCGCTGGCGCTCAAAAAGACGTTTGCCCGTTACGGCCACAGCAACTGGTTCGTCTTCGACATGGCTGTTCCGGACATGCGCAGTTACCTCGACGAAGAGGTCATCACCTATTCCCGCCTCAGCGACGTTGAACCTTCACCCGCCTGGCTCGAAAGGGCAGCAGGCGTCTGGCTTGATGGTTTCGACGGCGAGTGGTTTTCCAATCAGGTCATTGGCGATCTTTTGTCACAAGGCAAGCAGGTCTGTGTGGTTTCACCGGAACTGCACGGCCGCGACTGCATGGCGCTCTGGCAACAGTTGGTTGAGTTCAGGTCGGAGAACCGTTTGACGCTGTGCACTGATACTCCCGCAGACGCAGCCATTTTCTTCAAGTGAGGCAATCATGATCAAGGCAGTGATTTTCGATATGGATGGTGTCCTCATCGAAGCGAAGGAGTGGCACTACGATGCACTGAACAAAGCGCTCAGTCTGTTCGGCTACACCATCAGTCGCCACGAACACCTGACGGCCTATGACGGTCTGCCCACTTCGCGAAAACTCGACATGTTGAGTATCGAACGTGACCTGCCGGTTGCCTTGCACACCTTCATCAACGAGATGAAACAGCAATACACCATGGAGATTGTCCACGCCCAGTGCAAACCGACGTTTGTGCATCAGTATGCGTTGTCATCGCTGAAAACCCTGGGCTACAAGCTGGCCGTTGCGTCCAACTCCATTCGCAACACCGTGGAGGTCATGATGGGCAGGGCAGATCTTGATAAATACCTCGACCTGCAACTTTCCAACGAAGACGTGGCGCACGCAAAGCCCGCGCCCGACATCTACACCAAAGCCATCAAGCAGCTTGGCATGAAGCCCGAAGAGTGCCTGATCGTCGAAGACAACGAAAATGGCATCAAGGCCGCCAGAGCCTCGGGAGCCCATGTTCTGGTTGTTGCGCAAACCTGCGATGCAAACCTCAACAACATCCTTGGCCGAGTCGAACAGATCAACGCCGACAAGGTGGCCAGCCTGTGAGCACACTGAACATCATTCTTCTGTCGGGCAAAAAGAGCGAAGCGCAGCCCGGCGATGGCGAGTACCCCGAATACTTGTGCGAGTACAACGGCAAGCCATTGATCCACACGCTGATCGATAATTGTGCCGCGCTTGAGCCGCGCAGGATCATCTGCACGTTCTCTAATGACGACGTGATCCGTTTGCACCTGCGCAACATGGTCCAGCAGATGCATCCTTCTGCCAGCGTTCTTCCCGTTCACAACATCACCCAGGGCGCTGCCTGCACCGCGCTTCTGGCGAGCGGGCAAATCGATAACGATGATGAGCTGCTGATCCTCAGCGTCAGTGATTTTCTCGACATAGAACTGCGAGAGGTGCTGCGTGGGTTTCGGGAGGCGAACGAGGACGCCGGTGTCGTCATCTTCAACTCTCTGCACCCTCGTTATTCATTTGCACGCCTGGACAGCGACCAGCGCGTTATCGAGGCTGCCGAAAAGAATCCGATCAGTCCCCACGCCATTGCAGGTATGTACTGGTTCAAATCCGGTTCGCTGTTTGTCTCTGCCGCCAAGGAAATGATTCGCAAGGACGCGAGGGTCAACGACCACTTCTACATCGCTCCAGCCCTCAATGAACTGGTGCTGTTACGCAAGAAAATTGGTGCCTACCGGATTGAACCCCGTCAGTACCGCCCCTTGAAAACCCAGAACCAGCTTCACGCGTTTGAAATGGCGGACATTCGATGAAAACGGCAAAGCTGGAGGACATGGTCAAAGGCTGGTTTGTGGGCGGGTTTGAACCGTCCGCGTTCAATACCGAGTCCTGCGAGGTGGGCATCAAGCATTACAAGGCCGGCGACAGGGAAGTGGCTCACTATCACAAGGTTGCCACCGAGATAACGGTGCTGCTTTGCGGGTCAGTCATCATGCGCGATAAAGTCTGGGAGGCCGGCGACATCATCGTTCTTGAACCCGGCGATATCACGGCTTTCGAGGCGCTTACCGATGCGACCACCGTGGTCGTCAAGTTGCCGGGTGCGCTCGATGACAAGTACGTGGTCTGACGCATGCCCCCCTATAGAGCACCATCCAGGCCTTGGTCATGCGTCGGCGAGCGAGCTGCAAGATCCATCTGACTGATCTGTTCTTGCCGTTGTTAGCGGTCGTTTCCCATTACAAGGTTTAAAACATGCCTCATCTTGCGGCCGTTGATTCCACAAAGATCAGTGTGGTTATCCAGGGCCCTCTCTATCGAAACTTAAGCCCCAAGCGGAACATCTTCGCCTGCATCGCATCGATAAGAACGCATTTGCCACACGCGGAAATCATCGTTTCAACCTGGCGCACTGAAGATGTTTCTTCAGCGGAAGCTGACCAGATTATTCTGTCGGATGATCCCGGTACCTTCGTCGACGATGCCGGCAATCAGATCAACGTCAATCGCATGCTGCGATCAACGCTGTACGGGATTCAGGCTGCAGCACGGCCTTACATCATGAAGATGCGCGCTGATCACAACCTGACCAGCGCTGCACTTGCTGTCATCGGCCGGCCAGATGACAACGAGCCCGTCGAGCCCCGATTGTTCGACACGCCTATCACCACCACGACGCTTTACATTCGCAACCCTGAACAGATGCCGATGCTGTTTCACATATCGGACCTGGTCCAGTTCGGCACCCGTGACGCCATGCTTGCCATGTGGGTACAGCCGTTGTTCAAAAGAGAAGAACTCTTCAACAACACGCCGTCTCGCAACCCGTTCGGAAACTTCATCGGCTATACATCCGCGCGTATGGTGAGCGAACAGGCACTCATGCTTGGCCTCATGCGCAGGCGCGGTATCGACGCCCGACTTGCGAAACCCTGCCAGGTAGGCCTTAGCAATCTGAAGCTGTGGGATAACGTCTTGAGGTGCAATTTCAGGGTATTGAACCACCAGGAAGCCGGGGTCGATTTCCCCGAGCGCTTTACCGCAAACAGCTACGTGCTGAAAACGCTCTACACAGCACATGACATAGAGCAACTAGGGCGCCTTGGGCCTGGCGCTTACCGGTCGAGAATAGCGCGCATCTGGCTCAACCAATACGTACTCAACTGCCTGCGCCCCGGCTGGTGGATATCGTTCGCAACCGTCGTCATGTTCAGCCTCTCGCCACCGCTGGCAAGAGTTGTACGCTCGTGTTGGCGAAAGACCAGGAAGCTGGGGCATGTGGGGTCGTATAGGGTTTAGACATCATAAGCCCGAACACCTGCACAGTTTAACGAGGCATGAATGTACCGATAATATTTGATGTTATTTCAAGGCTGTTACTTTATTCTCGCCGCGCTCTTCTATGTGGCCAATCGCCATTTTTTGCCGCAGCAGGTTCCCGCTACGCATGGAAACGCCCCAACATAAGGAATGAATCGTGACCGCTGTGATTTTTCGCAAGACCCTTCTCGCCATGGCTGTGGCTGCAACTGCTATCCCGGCTTTTGCTGAAACTGTCCAACTGACCAATGCGGGCTACAACAGCGAGCGTCAGACCCATACTGGCAATCTTGAAATCAACGGCGCCTATACCGGCAGTACGGTTAAAGATGCGATCAAACTCAGCGGTTCGACCGTTGACAGGGATCTGATCCTCAACGCGAACATCAACAACTCCGGCAACCTTGCCGGCGGTGAAGATGCCAAAGGCGTCAGTCTCGAAGGCGGCAGAATTGTCGGCAGCGTTATCAACCGCGGCCTGATTGATGTGGTGGGTACAGGGGCGACTGCTCTGGATGTCGCGACGAGTCTGGCTGTTTTCGACAACCAGGGCAGCATTTCCGCCACGGGTACGGGCTCTAAAGGCCTTCGCATCGACGGTGCCACGATCACTGGCTCCAATGCTTATATCACCAATGCGGGGACAATTCGTGGGGAGGGCGCTGCTATTGCGATCGGTACTACCCGATACAGCCTTAGCAATGCTCAACCCTGGTTCATCGAGCGGGGCGACTTCAACATCTACAACACCGGCTCGATCATTTCTGCAGACAGAGCCATCGACGCTTCAAAAAGCAACCGACCGGTCGAGCTGATCCTGAGAAAAGGCAGCGTTGTGGTCGGCACCTGATAGACCTGAGCAATATCGAGTTGGAAGGTGATACCTCTTTCACTGGTACTGACAGCCGTACAGATGGCTACAACATTCGTCTCAAGACGGGCGGCGAGGTTTCCGTTGGCGGCACTTCCGGCAGCCCCACTACCATGACCTTCGAGTCCACGCACACCAGCATTAATGGTGACCTCTATGTCGACGGCAACTCTGCGCTCGGCCTGAATCTGAGCAATGCCACTGATGCTAAAATTGCGGTGCTGAAAGTGACCGGCACTACCCAGTTCGAACAGGGCGCGCAAGTGAAGCTGGCAGCCAAGGGTGACGACTTCAACGCCAACGGCACGACTTACCAGCTCATCGAAGCAGGTAAGATCGAATTACTGAGCAAAGATGGAAAAGCGGTCGATCCTGTCGGCAAGCTCGATGTGGTCAGTACCTCGGCGCTACTTAAAATCGACAGCTATACCGTCGACGGCAAAAACGTGGTGGCTGTAGTCACCGGTAAAGGCCGGGAAGAGGTCGCCCAGGTAGTTGCTGATAACGGCGGCTCAGTTAATGAACAGGCAACACTGGTCACCTTGACCGGTGACAGCATCATCAGCAGATTGAATGACAGCGACTCGTTCAAACAGCTCTTGTTGAACGCGGATGGAGGTCAAGTTGCCAAACTGGCTTCGGAGTTGGCCCCGGAAGTCAGCGGTGGGGCCAGAAGCGCCGCCACCACCAGCCAGAGCCTGATCAGCAATGTGACGGGCAGCCGCACCAGTTCGATACGCGGTGCATCCTCTGGTGAAGGCTTCAAAGATGCGGGTGTTTGGGTCCAGTCACTCTACAGCGACGCCACTCAAGACCGGCGTGACGGCATTGCCGGCTACAACGCCTACAGCAACGGAATCGCAGTAGGTGCTGACGGCAAGGTCAATGAAAACCTGACCCTGGGACTGGCCTATAGCTTCATCAACACCGATGTGAATGGCAAAAGTGGCAACCAAACCGACGTCGAGAGCCATGCCTATACGCTGTACGGCGGGTTTGAGCAGGGCAACTATTTCGTGGATACCAGCCTGACTTACGGCTTCAACGACAACCAGAGCAAGCGCAGCATCGCGGGCACACGTGCCAAGGCCGATTACGACAGTGACCTGCTGGGCCTGAATCTGGTGGGCGGCTACACCTACCACGTTAGCCCGCAAGTACTGATCGAGCCACGTCTTGCTGCGCGTTACAGCCAGGTAAACATTGATGGCTACCGCGAAAAAGGTTCTTCGGCTGCGCTGAAAGTAGAAGACCAGCGTTATGAGGCGATTGAGTTGGGCGCAGGTATGCGTGTGGCTGGCAGTTTCACCTTGGGTGCCGGCACGCTGGAGCCGCAGGCCAAGCTGATGGCTTACCATGACTTCGCCGCCGACGAGGCTCAGAGTACATCGACCTTTTTGCTCGGCAGCACGCCGTTCGTGACAACTGGCGCCAAAGCGGTGCGTGACAGCTACGAAGCCGGTGTAGGTGCCGATTACAAACTGGGCGCAGTTACATTGGGCGTCAACTACGACTACATCGGAAAGTCCGGCTTCAATGCCGACGTGTTTTCGGCAAAAGTGCGTTACGACTTCTGATGAACGGGCATCGTCCTTGCGAACAACGCCGGGTCGGTATTCATGGGGTTTTGATGGCGCTGCTGGTCAGCGCCTTCATCTCGGGTTGTCAGTCGCCAAGCGCCGCATTGCAACAATTGGCGGACGAGCACCACCGGCAGATGCAGATCCTGCCGGGACAGCCTTTTCCGCTGATCGCGCTATTGCCGCCAGAGACCTTCAAGGCCGCGCGCCTGCGGGTATATCTGGAAGGCGACGGTCACGCCTGGGCCACGGCAACCCAGCCCAGTCTTGATCCAAGCCCACGGAAACTGCTTGTACCGAGCCTGGCAATCAACGATCCGACGCCCAATGCTTACCTGGCGCGACCCTGCCAGTTCATCAAGACCGCAGCGTGCAACTCCGCGCTCTGGACCCATCGGCGCTTCTCTCCTGAAGTCGTCGCCAGCATCAGCCAGGCGCTGGACCAATTGAAACACCGCTACGGTAACCGTGAGTTTGAGTTAATCGGCTATTCCGGTGGCGCTACCCTGGCACTGTTGCTCGCTGCGCAGCGGGATGACGTGACTGGTGTTCAGACCCTCGCGGGCAACCTCGACCCGACACAATGGATAAAAACAAAAAGCCTTTCGCCGCTCAGCGGGTCACTTGACCCACTGGATTACACCCAGCGCTTGGCGCTTATACCTCAGCGTCACTTTTCAGGAGCAGGTGACGAAATGATACCCACTGAATTAGCGAAGCGTTATAACCGGCTACTGGGCCACACAGCATGCAGTCTGCTGATTATCGTTGCGGGTGCGACCCACGAAACCGGATGGGAAGAGGCCTGGAAGGTGTGGAGAGGTCTGGAGTTTACGGGGTGTCGGTAAGCCCCCGGCTAATCTGACTGAAAAGAACGAAGCTGCTGCACAAACGCCGTGGTCGGTCAGCGCGGCTCAATGGCTTCCAGCTTGCTGAGCAACGCATACGGATCAGTCCCGATCCCCCTGCAGACATCCATGAACTCAATCACATCGAGCCTGCGTTCGGCGTTCTCTGTTTTTGATACAAAAGACTGTGGTCGGCCGAGCCGGGCTGCCAATTCCTTTTGCGTTATGCCAGCCGCACTGCGCGCTTCCAGCAAAAGATCAAGCAGCGCTTGGTAGCGAGCGTTATGGATGGTTTTCACGTAGGCGCGCCGTCTGAATAGTCCGGCTACCTAAATAAACCTGATTTGGGATTATCCCAAAATGGGTTTTTCATTTAAAATGCTTTCTCAAGGATGCTCGCACGCGCTCAAGGAGGCCAAATGAAAACCAGAAAGTCGCAGTTGCTCAGTCGTAGACATCGTTATTCGGGGTTGTCGCATACGCGAAGTCGATGCAAGCAGTGTGTCGCATGCTCGACTTCGGCATCTGACTCCCCAACCAAACTCCAGATCGTCAGCGCGATGTACGCCTACCTCATGACCAGTTGGGAAGAGCTGCCCGACCAGAACAAGCGTGCGCTGGGCTTTGATTCTATCGTGGGCGGCGAAGAAGAAGAGGCTGCGCTGAATCGTCTGGCGGGGCTTTTCATGGAATATGCGGATGTTTCGCTGCGCCGAGCGCTGGATGCGCGGCGGAGGCGGTTGGGGGCGTGAAAGTGATTGAGTGTCTGGCGCGCAGCTTTTCCGAAGCTTTGGTTCCATGTTATGACCGTGTTGACCTGTGGCTGAATGGGCAAGCGTGGCGGCACGCGAGTCATCTACTACAGCGCGCTTTCAGAAGGCTATATCTGGCTATTGATTGCTTACACTAAGGCGAACTTCGACAATCTGCCGATCGCGTTCCTGAGTCATTTGAGAGAGGAGATCAGTCATGGACAATGAAATGGAGCAGTTTCAGAAAGACTTGCTGAATTCAGTACGCCAAATGAAAAATGGCAAGGCCGCGCGCACTACAGAGGTGACGCTATCGGCTGCTGCTGAGGCCCGAGCTAAAGTCGGTGTTTCCCAGAATGCGTTTGCTCAACTATTGGGTGTCAGCTTGCGTACTCTTCAGGATTGGGAGCAGGGTCGTCGTCAGCCAACCGGCGCGGCACAGACATGTCTGCGAGACGTGTTCATGAAATTGGTTTTTCGCGACGCATCAAGTGAGCGCCCGCTTGGCGTACCGGTCATGCACAGCCGCCAGCTACCTAGGAAGCGGCCATCTCTGGACTGAGACTGCTGGTAGTCAACGGCTTTAGCGCAATGTCGATCGCTTTATCATCGAACAACCTGCTTTTCCGAGCCGCCGCATCTGCGCCTCCATCCCAATGCTTCAATGCTTCACGCACTGTCGGAACCGTTGGAGACACTCCCGACTTACACAATAACCAGTCAACCGTCGCCAACAGTTCCATGCCGAAAGGCGACTCAAAGCCGTCAATCAGCTCTGCGGTGCGCTCCAGAGCCTGGGAATATTCCTTGGCCTCTGTTTTCAGATAAGTTTGCAGAAAAGCCTTACGGCCCTCGTCAAACCAGATCACGTCGTCAATACCTGCGTCGCTGATGCGTTTATCGCAATGCAGGTAGCTACCATCGAGATTGTCGAGCAGATGCTCAAGGCGATTGGCGTATGGCCCATATTTGTGGGCTACAAATTTGAGATCCAAGGGGTTCTTGGCGCTTGGCAATTGCTCTGTCGAACGCTCCAGAAACCAAGCGAGCTTCTGAATCTCAAGCAGGCTGCATTCCATGCCCAAAACCCAGTAACGCCGAACGAGTTCGGCAATGAGTGCGCGTGCAGGCGTCAGTTTCTCGACACCGCTACGCTTCGCGACATTCAGATATTGATCAGTGGGTTCAAAGACAAGTACATCGACATCCAGATCACTCAAGACATCAACAATCTGCTCACGGACCTCTACCCATTTCAAACCGCCATTACCCGCCCCGAGAGGTGGAACCGCTACGGACTTCACGTGGTTATCGATCAAAAAACGGCGCAGATCCCGTAAGCCTTCGGTGATCCATGCCATCTGCGAGGGGGAACGCCAGTGACGCTTGGTAGGGAAATTCACTATCCAGCGCGGGCCGTCCAGCTCGTTGACTGCCGTTACGTGAACCTTTCCGGTCTCTACCTCACCCGCCTTGCACGCCGCAGAATAGAGGCGATAGTTTTCGGTAAAGCGCTCCTTGAACATCAGCGCAATGCCTTTTCCCATCACGCCTACAGTGTTCACCGTGTTGACGAGAGCTTCGGTATCTGCTTCCAGCAGATTGCCTTGGGTGAATCTGATCATTGGAAATACCATCCCGGACGCGCGTGGACAGGCAAAGTCAGACCTCGGGCGGCAACGTCTTGCTCAATGCGTTCTTTCATTGCATCGTCGTAGCACATGATGCCCAGGAGTCCTGTAATCGGTAGGTGATGGTGAATGAGCGCTTCGGCCTGATAACGCTCCATCTTACGCGGATCATCAGGGTCACGCTTGAAGTCTCGTTTCTGGATTATAGGCCAGTCGATCTGGTCGAGATTCACCAGATCGCTGTAGTAATCGGTCCAGTCAGGGTAGGCGTGTGCGTTGGTAAACATTGGCTGCAAAGCGTGCCGGTGAGCCAGGCGGTGCGAGAGATTGGGATGTTCGGTAACCAGAATACGGTTTGCCGTCCGACTACGCCGAAGTGGCGGTGGACGATTGAGCGATTAAAGCAGCGATTTCCGGGTTTTGATGAAGTGCCAGCTACTGATATCGCGAGCGTTCCCGGCAATTGATAAATTGGGCAGCAGCGTGCTGCCCAATTGCTTGTTCGGTAGCGCCTGTAGTCACTCAGACATTAAAAAGCCGGCTTGTGGCCGGCTTCTCGTAGGCGATTCCTATCTATTTTTGATAAACCGCAATCGCCTTCAACAGATGCGCCCTCAAAGAAGCGCGAATAGACAACGAGGCAAACGGATCATATGCCCCGTTCAAGCACCGCACCGCTCAACAGCGTCGGGTGCTCTGGATGGTGCGCAGGATACTAAACCTCACCACTTATGCCCAGCCCGGATACCTCCCAAATCCCGAACCCGTCACAACAACAGCATCGCATTACGCCGGCTGTTCAGTGTCGACCACCAGAATATCCAGCCCAGAATCCGGATCTTCTCCCTTGCAATGTCCTCGCCGCTGAACACTTCGTCCGGGTACTCGGCGTCGTTGTGGCTGCGCAGGCGCAGGCCGCCGTTGGGGAGGCGGTAGAGGTAGCGCACGCGCAGGATGCCGCCGTGTTCGAGGGCGTAGATTTCGCCGTCGATGACTTGGGTGAGTTCGCGGTCGACGCCGAGGATCGAGCCGTCCTGGATTTTGTCGGCCATGCTGTTGCCGACCATGGCCACGCACATGCAGTTTTTCGGGTCGATGCCCATGGTTTGCAACACTTGCAGGGGCAGGCGGATTTTTTGTCCGGGGGCTTCGGAGAGCACGGTTTTGCCGACGCCGTGGGTGGATTCGATTTCCATGTAAATTTGAATTTCCACGTCGCCGCGCAGTACGTTTCTTGTTTGCTGGATGGCCATCCGTGTGTCGTCACCGGTGTTTTCATTGGCCGATTCATTGGGGTGTTTGGGCCCGTCGCCGCTGCGCAGCCAGCGGGCGTTGACGGTCAATAGTTCAGCCACCTCGTCAATCCGCGCCATGGGCACGCCGCGCTTGAACCAGTTATTGACGTGTTGCGGCGTGATTTTGCGGTTGGCGGCAAAATCAGTCGCGGTGAGGTGGCACTCCCGAAGGAGGATGCGGAGTCGATCGCCTGATGTATTCATGGCGCAAATTCTACGGGCGTCGCTTGGGCGTTTAAATGAACGAGGTGTTGAGATCGACGTTATCCCAAGGGGGTGGCGGCTATCGGGACTACGGATGGAATGAATACCGTGTAGGCAGATTCCGTAATAACGCTTTTTCGACTAAACGACGCATCGGACGTTTACCCAGGCTATACGGGCATTAACGGACTGTTTATGGGTGGGTGAATCGTCGAGCGCATTTTTAAACGTGCGGTCTGCAGAAAAATACGTATGGGGGTGTGTCGGGAGCGGATTTGACGCGCAGGAGAGGTAAAGCGTGTTTCCGGGCCCTGGCATCAGGTGCCCGGAAACGCGAAATCGATGATCAGCCTTTGAACGCTTCTACCGATTTCATGATCTCGGCACGGGCAGCGTCAGCGTTGCCCCAACCTTCGATCTTCACCCATTTGCCTTTCTCGAGATCTTTGTAGTTCTCGAAGAAGTGCTTGATCTGCTCAAGCAGCAGGGCTGGCAGGTCGGTGTACTCTTTCACGTCGACATACAGCTGGGACAGCTTGTCGTGGGGTACTGCGATGACTTTGGCATCGCCGCCGCCGTCGTCAGTCATGTGCAGAATGCCGACCGGGCGGGCGCGGATGACCGAGCCTGGGGTGACCGGGTAAGGGGTGACCACCAGCACGTCCAGCGGGTCGCCGTCGTCAGCCAGGGTGTTAGGGATGAAACCGTAGTTGGCCGGGTAGAACATCGGGGTGGCCATGAAACGGTCAACGAACAGGCAATCGGTGTCTTTGTCGATTTCGTACTTGATCGGCGCATGGTTGGCCGGGATTTCGATCGCGACGTAGATGTCGTTCGGCAGGTCTTTACCGGCCGGAATCTTGCTGTAGCTCATTGGGCATTGCCCCCCTGGTTGAACAGACAGATTGCGGCGCGAGCCGCCCTAAAGTGGTCCGGATTATAGGCATATTCTGTTTTGGTTGCTACGCATGGCCTCGGTAGCGGTTAGCTGTCCCGATAAGCCGGGTCCTGATGGCGCAACGCATTCAGCCTCGCGAGGGTGTCCTGACGGTAGAACGCCTGAAGTTGTGCGTACACCGCCGGGTAGCTTTCGTGCAGCAGGTCGGGTGCGCTGAAGAAGTACTCGCTGGTCACGGCGAAGAACTCGCCAGGGTCTTGTGCGGCATAGGGGTCGATGACGGTTTGTGCATCCGGGTCCTGATCAAGTTGCCGGTTGAGTTCGTCGAATGCGCTTTGCATGACGCTGGCCCAGTCGGTCACCCGCATGTCGCTGTGCAGCGGCGGCAGGCCGTTGGCGTCGCCGTTGAGCATGTCGAGCTTGTGCGCCAGTTCGTGGATGACCAGGTTGTAGCCGTCCCAGTCGCCGCTGCTCAGCACGCCCGGCCAGGCCAGAATCACCGGGCCTTGCAGCCAGGCCTCGCCGCTGTGTTCACCATCCCACTCATGTTCCACGCCACTTGCATCGCGATGGCGCTGCGGGCTGACGAAGTCGTCGGGGTACAGCACGATCTCGTGAAAGCCCTGATACCAGTTCAGTTCGCCCAGGCTGAGCAGCGGCAATTGCGCTTGCGCGGCGAGAAACAGCCTTTGCTCGTCGTCCAGCTCTACACCCGGCAGCGCGCTCAAGTGTTTGTCGTTCAGAAACAGCACGCAGGCGTCGCGCAGGTGTGCGTCCTGCTCGTTGCTTAAGCCATCAAGGATCGGCAGACGCTTGCGCACCTGCTGCCACAGTTCTTCAGCAACCGGATGTCTGGCGAGGGTTCGTCGCCTGCGCCAATTGCTGAATGACCACATGGTTTAGCGTGCGTCTACCGGCGGGGCGCTGCGGCTGCGCAACACGCCAATGACCATCGGCACCAGCGAAATAAGGATGATGGCGAGCACCAGCAGGGTCAGGTTTTGCTTGATGAACGGCACATTGCCGAAGAAAAAGCCCAGCGCGACCAGACTGCCGACCCACAGCACCGACCCCAGCACACTGAACCCCACGAAGCGCGGATAGGACATTCGGCCGACACCGGCCACGAACGGCGCGAACGTGCGGATGATCGGCAGAAAACGCGCCAGGGTGACGGTCTTGCCGCCGTGGCGCTGGTAGAAATCCTGGGTGCGCAGCAGGTAGTCGCGGCGGAAGATGCGTGATTTGGGGTTGCTGAACAGTTTTTCTCCGGCGGTGCGACCGATGACGTAATTGGTGCTGTCACCGAGAATCGCCGCCAGCATCAGCAGCCCGGCCAGCAATACCGGGTCCATGCCGCCACCGGCAGCCACGGCTCCGGCGATGAACAACAGCGAATCGCCCGGCAGGAACGGCATGATCACCAGCCCGGTCTCGCAGAAAATCACCAGAAACAGGATCGCGTAGACCCAGGTGCCGTAGTTGGTCACCAGCAGGTCGAGGTAGACGTCGAGATGCAGGATAAGGTCGAGCGGGTTGAATTCCATTGAAGCACCTGAGGCGAGAACCCTGTCCGGGGTCGCATGCGGAAGAAACGACTTTTCGGTATGCGCCGCATTATAGAAGCAGAATGCGCAGAAGGGGTTTTGGAATAAGTGGCGGGATTGACGGAGTGACAACCGGGACGCTTTATCGCAGCCGAACGCGGCAGTGCTGCCACGTTCGATCAGGCGGGTGATCAGTCTGAGTTGATCGGCAGCACGTAGTTTTTGAACTGCGTGTCTTCCTTGAAACCGATGGACTCGTAGACCTTTTGCGCCACCTCGTTGTTGCTGCTGGTGGACACCCGCAGGCGGACGGCATGGGTTTCCTTGGCCATTTTCTTCGCTTGTTTCATCAGATGATCGGCGACCAGTTGGCGGCGAGCGTCTTCGGCGACGTAGATATCGTTGAGAATCCATACACGCTTGAGCGACAGCGACGAGTAGCTTGGATAGAGCTGGCAAAAACCCAGCAACCTGCCTTCGTCATCATTGGCCAGTGCCAGGTAGATCACCGATTCGTCGCGGCGCAGGCGTTTTTCGAGAAAGTCCCGTGAAGAGTCCGGGAACGGTGTTTCGCCGTAGAACTCGCGGTATTTGATGAACAGTGGGCAGAGTATGTCCAGGTGTTCGAGAGTGGCTTTGATGATCCGCATGGTTGGCCTCAACTTCCCTATGGGCTAATGCAGTGTGCCGGGAGGATTACGCGATCCTGCCCGGCAGTTTTAGAAAGCACAATCTAATGTGGGACTGCGGGGCCGTCGAGCAGGAAATTGCCGATTTTCCTGTCTGAATTGTCGGCAGAGTCATCGGACTCCAGAGTATTCAATTGCGCTTCGTCCTTGAGGCTGACCCCGGAAATCTGCCGTTTGCAGGCTTCGCGCATCAGGTACAGCAGGCGATGGGCGGCCATTGCGTAACTCAGGCCCTCCAGCCGCACGTTGGAAATGCAGTTGCGATGTGCGTCGTTCAGTCCGACTTTTGGCGCGTAGGTGAAATACAGGCCCAGGCTGTCAGGGGAACTCAGGCCAGGTCGTTCGCCGATCAGGATCACCACCATTTTAGCGCCGAGCAGCTCGCCGATTTCGTCCGCGACCGCCACACGGCCTTGCTCTACCATCAGCACCGGCGACAGGGTCCAGCCCTCGGCGCTGGCCTGTTCTTCCAGGCGGGTGAGGAACGGCACGGCATGGCGATGGACGGCGAGTGCCGACAGCCCGTCAGCCACCACCACGGCCAGGTCCAGCCCGCCCGGATGAGCCGCGGCGTACTCGCGCAATGTCTGTGCAGACTCGTCATTCAGGCGACGGCCCAGGTCCGGGCGTTGCAGGTAACTGTCGCGGTCGGCTGCAGCGCTGTGCAGCAGTATGGTTTCCCGGCTTTTTTCGGCCAGTTGCGCGCTGATCGCGGCATGATCGAATGCCAGATGCACAGCATCGCGCGCCTGGGCATGCGCGGCCTGAAAGTCGAGTTGCGCGGAGGTTGGCAGGCTGGTGCCGGTACGTCCCAGCGCGATGCGGGCGGGCGTCAGGCGGCGCAGTTCCAGCCACGGATTGGCGGGTGCGGCGTTGTCTTGTACTTCGTTCATCGGCTGATCACTCATGCGAGGTGCGCCAGTGCCTGACGGAAGGCGGGCGGCAGGCTGTCACCGAAGCGAACGCGGCCGTCTGCCTGAGTGAAGATGCCCATTTTCTCCAGCCAGGCTTCGTATTCCGGTGCCGGACGCAGGCCCAGGCTCTGCCGGGCGTACAGTGCGTCGTGGAACGAGGTGGTCTGGTAGTTGAGCATGATGTCGTCGGAGCCCGGGATGCCCATGATGAAGTTGATGCCGGCAACGCCCAGCAGCGTCAGCAGGGTGTCCATGTCGTCCTGATCGGCTTCGGCGTGGTTGGTGTAACAGATGTCGCAGCCCATCGGCACGCCCAGCAACTTGCCGCAGAAGTGGTCCTCCAGGCCGGCGCGAATGATCTGCTTGCCGTTGTACAGGTATTCCGGCCCGATGAAACCGACCACGGTGTTGACCAGAAACGGGTTGAAATGCCGGGCGACGGCGTAGGCGCGGGTTTCGCAGGTCTGTTGGTCGACGCCGTGGTGGGCGTTGGCCGACAGCGCGCTGCCCTGGCCGGTCTCGAAATACATCAGGTTTTGCCCGAGGGTACCGCGGTTCAGGCTCAGCCCTGCTTCGTAGCCTTCCTGCAGCAGCTTGAGGTTGATGCCGAAGCTGGCGTTGGCGGCTTCGGTGCCGGTGATTGACTGGAAGACCAGATCGACCGGCACGCCACGGTTGATCACCTCGATGGACGTGGTGACGTGGGTCAGCACGCAGGACTGGGTCGGGATGTCATAGCGCTGGATGATGGCGTCGAGCATCTCCAGCAGCGCGACGATGCTTGAGGTGCTGTCGGTGGCCGGGTTGATGCCGATCATGGCATCGCCGTTGCCGTACAGCAGGCCGTCCAGCACGCTGGCGGCAATACCGGACGGGTCGTCAGTCGGGTGGTTGGGTTGCAGGCGGGTAGACAGCCGGCCACGCAGGCCCATGGTGTTGCGGAAGCGGGTGACGACACGGATCTTCTGCGCCACCAGGATCAGATCCTGCACGCGCATGATTTTTGAAACGGCAGCCGCCATCTCCGGCGTCAGGCCCGGCGCCAATGCGCGCAGGCTGGTTTCATCGGCCTGGTCGCTGAGTAACCAGTCACGAAAACCGCCGACAGTCAGGTGGCTGACCGGCGCGAAGGCCAGTTTGTCGTGGGTGTCGATGATCAGGCGGGTGACTTCGTCCTGTTCGTAGGGGATCAGGGCCTCCTCAAGAAAATGCTTGAGGGGAATATTGGCCAGCGCCATTTGCGCGGCAACCCGCTCGGCATCATTGTGCGCCGCGACTTCAGCCAGATAATCACCGGAACGCGCGGGGCTGGCCTTGGCCATGACTTCTTTGAGGCTGTCGAAGCGGTACGTCTGCGCACCGACAGAATGGGAAAAGCTCGCCATACAGATTCTCCATGACGTCGCGCTGTTCGCGTTGGACGTAGTCTTTCGGTCGAACCGGTGACGTCCCGGTTCAAACGACTGTGGGAAGCGATGCAAGCAATTAATACTCCATCCCGGCCGGGAGTGCGAGTTTGCAGGCGTAAGCGGATGGGTTCGGGGGCGGGATGCATCACGCCAGAGCGTTAAGCCGGGACGTGATGCACAGGGTTGGTGCGTGGTGTGTTTCTTGTTACCGCTCAAGAGGGCTCAGTGCTGTACACAAGTCTGCTTTTGATTCTGGCCAAAGGCCGTGGGAGCGAACTTGTTCGCGAAAGGGCCAGTACATTCTCCGAGAAGGTATCGTCTGAACTACCGTCTTCGCGGACAAGCGAAGCGTCGCCCGGTCCGCTCCCACAGGGGGGCATGTTCCAACTTGAGCAGGGGACCTAAAAACCTAGAAAAACCCCAACGGATTAGTGTCGTAGCTCACCAGCAGGTTTTTGGTCTGCTGATAGTGCTCAAGCGCGATTTTGTGGGTTTCGCGGCCGACGCCGGATTTTTTGTAGCCACCGAATGCGGCGTGTGCCGGGTACAGGTGGTAGCAGTTGGTCCAGACGCGCCCGGCCTTGATTGCCCGGCCCACGCGGTAGGCGCGGTTGATGTCGCGGGTCCACAGGCCTGCGCCCAGGCCGAACTCGGTGTCGTTGGCAATCGCCACCGCTTCCGCTTCATCCTTGAAGGTCGTGACGCTGACCACCGGACCGAAGATTTCCTCCTGGAAGACGCGCATCTTGTTGTTGCCTTTGAGCAGCGTCGGCTGGATGTAATAGCCCGTCGACAGATTGCCTTCCAGCTTCTCGACCTTGCCGCCGGTCAGCAGCTCGGCGCCTTCGCCCCTGGCGATTTCCAGGTACGAGAGAATCTTGTCGAATTGTTGCTCGGAGGCCTGAGCGCCGACCATGGTGTCAGTGTCCAGAGGGTCGCCACGCTTGATCTTCTCGACCTTGCGCAGCACTGCTTCCATGAACTGTGGATAGATCGACTCCTGCACCAGCGCGCGCGACGGGCAGGTGCAGACTTCGCCCTGATTGAAAAACGCCAGCACCAGGCCTTCGGCAGCTTTGTCGATGAACTCCGGTTCGGCGCTCATGATGTCTTCAAAGAAGATGTTCGGCGACTTGCCGCCCAGCTCAACGGTGGACGGAATGATGTTGTCTGCCGCCAGCTTCATGATGTGTGAGCCAACCGGTGTCGAGCCGGTGAAGGCAATCTTGGCAATACGCTTGCTGCTGGCCAGCGCTTCGCCGGCTTCGCGGCCATAACCCTGGACGATGTTCAGAACGCCGGCAGGCAACAGATCGCCGATCAGTTCGATCAGCACGCTGATGCCCAGTGGCGTCTGCTCTGCAGGTTTGAGCACGATGCAGTTACCGGCAGCCAGTGCTGGAGCGAGTTTCCAGGCGGCCATCAGGATCGGGAAGTTCCACGGGATGATCTGCCCGACCACGCCCAGCGGCTCGTGAATGTGATACGCCACGGTGTTGCCGTCGATCTCGGCGGCGCTGCCTTCCTGGGCGCGCAGCACGCCAGCGAAGTAGCGGAAGTGGTCAGCGGCCAGCGGAATGTCGGCGTTGAGGGTTTCGCGAATCGCCTTGCCGTTGTCCCAGGTCTCGGTGATGGCCAGGACTTCCAGATTGGCTTCGATACGATCGGCGATTTTCAGCAGCACCAACGAGCGCGCCTGCACCGAAGTCGAGCCCCAGGCTGCGGCGGCTGCGTGGGCAGCGTCGAGTGCCTTGTCGATGTCTTCGGCGGTGGAGCGCGGGAATTCGGCGATGGGCTTGCCGTTGACGGGCGAGGTGTTGGTGAAATACTGACCTTTGACGGGCGCGACGAACTCGCCGCCAATGTAGTTACCGTAGCGTTCCTTGAAGTTGACGATAGCGCCTTCGGTACCGGGATGAGCGTAACGCATGGTATGTCTCCTGGTTCTTGTTGTGAGGGAGTCTGTGTCGATTCTGCAGTCGGGTAGTGGGCAGGAGGCATTCAAGAGTAGGCTATTTGCAGCCGGCCGTGATCAGGACTTTAGGCTTATCCGCACGCTATTGAAATACCTGCGCGGGCGCTGCGACGGACAAACTCAGGGTGCCATTTGACCGCCCCTACGTTAACCTGCGTGGATGTTCTGAGAGGTTGGTCATGCACATTCATATCCTTGGTATCTGCGGCACGTTCATGGGTTCGCTGGCGGTGCTCGCCAAAGAGTTGGGGCATCGGGTCACCGGCTCCGACGCCAACGTCTACCCGCCGATGAGTACCCAGCTTCAGGCTCAGGGTATCGAGCTGACTCAGGGCTACGACCCTGTGCAACTGGTTCCGGCGCCGGATCTGGTGGTGGTCGGCAACGCACTGTCGCGTGGCAACCCGGCGGTTGAATATGTCCTGAATAAAGGTTTGCCGTATGTGTCTGGCCCGCAATGGCTGGCAGACCACGTGTTGCAAGGTCGCTGGGTACTGGCGGTAGCCGGCACGCACGGCAAGACCACCACCAGCAGCATGCTGGCCTGGGTGTTGGAGCACGCAGGCATGAGCCCTGGCTTTCTGATTGGCGGTATCCCGCAGAATTTCGCGGTGTCGGCGCGTCTGGGTGAAACCCCGTTCTTCGTGGTGGAAGCCGACGAATATGACAGTGCCTTCTTCGACAAGCGCTCCAAGTTCGTTCATTACCGCCCACGTACTGCGATCCTCAATAACCTTGAGTTTGATCACGCCGACATTTTCCCCGATCTGCCCGCCATCGAACGTCAGTTTCACCATCTGGTGCGCACCATTCCGAGCGAGGGCCTGGTGATCCATCCGACCACCGAGCCTGCGCTGTCACGCGTCATCAAAATGGGCTGCTGGACGCCGGTGCAAACCACGGGCGAGGGCGGTCAGTGGCAGGCGCGGTTGTTGAGTGAAGACGGATCGCGCTTTGAAGTGCTGTTCGAAGGCGAGCTGCAGGGCGCGGTCGAGTGGGACATGACTGGCCTGCACAACGTCGCCAATGCGCTGGCGACCCTCGCTGCAGCCCGTCACGTCGGTGTTGTTCCGCTGCTGGGCGTGCAGGCACTAAGCGCGTTCAAAAGCGTCAAGCGCCGTATGGAAAAGGTCGCCGAGGTGCGCGGCATCACTATTTATGACGACTTCGCTCATCACCCGACCGCGATTGCCACCACGCTGGATGGCCTGCGCAAAAAGGTCGGCGATGCGCCGATCATTGCCGTGATCGAACCGCGTTCCAACTCCATGAAGCTGGGCGCGCACCGCGACGGTCTGCCGGAAAGCGTACAGCAAGCCGATCAGGTGGTCTGGTATGCGCCCCCCAATCTGGGCTGGGACCTGGCGGCAACAGTCGCGGGAGGCACCGTGCCAGCGTTGGTCTGTGATTCTCTGGAGGCAATCATCGCCCAGGTCAAAAGCCAGGTGCAGCCCGGTACGCACATTGTCATCATGAGTAACGGCGGTTTTGGCGGCCTGCATGGCAAGCTGGCGGAGGCGTTGCAATGAGCGGCCCGGAGCGCGTTACCGTTGCGATGACCGGTGCGTCAGGTGCGCAATATGGCCTGCGGTTGCTGGATTGTCTGGTGCGTGAAGACCGGGAAGTGCACTTCCTCATCTCCAAGGCTGCGCAACTGGTGATGGCCACCGAGACCGACGTGCGCCTGCCGCCCAAGGCGATGATGATGCAGGCCTTCCTGACGGAATACACCGGCGCGTCGGCCGGGCAGATTCGGGTGTATGGCCGCGACGACTGGATGTCGCCGGTGGCTTCGGGCTCCGGTGCGCCCGGTGCGATGGTGGTGGTGCCGTGTTCCACCGGTTCGTTGTCGGCGATTGCGACCGGTGCCTGTAACAATCTGATCGAGCGCGCCGCCGACGTCACCTTGAAAGAGCGTCGGCAGTTGATCCTGGTGCCCCGCGAGGCACCGTATTCCAGCATTCATCTGGAACACATGCTCAAGCTGTCGAACATGGGCGCGGTGATTCTGCCAGCCTCTCCTGGCTTTTATCACCAGCCGCAGACCATCGACGACCTCGTGGACTTTATCGTCGCGCGGATTCTCAACCTGCTGAACATCCCTCAGGACATGCTGCCGCGTTGGGGTGAGCATCATGTGGGCGGCGATGAATAAGCTGATATCGATATCACTTGCGCTCGCACTGACCGGTTGCGCCACCGCACGCACGCTTGATGCCGCCAAGCCCGGCGCGCCGGTGGTGTATGCCGGCACACGGCTGAACCTGTATGCATTGCAGGGCGGTTGCTGCGCCGCAGACCGGTTCGGCGCAGAGGCACCGAGCTATCCGGGCCTTGACCTGCCAGGCAGCGCGCTGCTCGACACCTTGTTGCTGCCGCTGTCGTTGCTGACGGCGGCTGGGGTGGGCGTTCGGGCGACAGGCGGGCTTTAGAGAGACACCAGAGCGACTACCAGCGCTACCAGTCGATGGTGATCGTTATACACAAGTCCGCTTTTGATTCTGGCCGGAGGCCGTGGGAGCGAACTTGTTCGCGAAAGCGGCATTTCAGACGATATATTTTCGGCGTTTGCACCGGCCCTTTCGCGAACAAGCGAAGCGTCGCCCGGTTCGCTCCCACGCCCTGCGGGCAGAAGCTTGAAATCCCCGTCCACCGGACTCTTCAGGACTTGTGTATAGCGACGAGCGCGGAGCGTGGGGACTATCATAGTCTGAGCCCCAGCGACCATCGCCTACTTCCCCAGCTTACGCAGCTCATCCGACTCGACAATCCGCACACCATTCTGCTCTTCCAGCGCCAGGCGCCACATGGCACGGGCGAGTTGGCAGGCTTCGATTGCGCCGTATTTGCCGGGGAGCAGCTTGGCGATAGGCGTGGCCAGTTGTTCGACCCAGCGGGTTTCAGTACGGCTGCCCACCAGCAGTGACGGGCGGGCGATGGTCAGTTGCGGCCAGTCTTGCGCGCGCAGTGCCTGTTCCATCTCGCCTTTGGTGCGGTTGTAGAACGTAGTCGATTTCGGGTCAGCGCCAATCGCGCTGATCACCAGCAAATGACGCGCACCCAGCTCACGGGCACGGGTGGCGAACGCCAGCACCAGGTCCAGATCGACCGCCTTGAAAGCGTCCTGCGAGCCTGCCTGCTTGATAGTGGTGCCCAGGCAGCAGAAGGCAATGTCCACACGGCCACCCAGCAAGGGCAGCAATGTGGTGAGGTCGCCGACCGGGTTTTCCAGGTGAGGGTGTTCCGCCAGAGGCCTGCGCGTCGGTGCCAGCACTCGGCTTACGGTCGGTTCGTTAAGCAGGCGATCAAGCAAATGCTCACCGGTAAGGCCGGTGGCCCCGGCGAGCAGAATATGTTGCGGCGTCAAATACATTACCGTTCTCCCTTGATACTGATAAGCCTAGCGGCTAGTCGGGGTCTTCGCTTCCGTGCGGTTCAACGCCGTATTCAAAGCGCGTTCGGCCTGGCTTTTGCGCAATTGCTGCCAGCGCGCCAGAACTCCTTTTGGTGTCCATATCTGCGGCTCGGAGGCTTCGAAATTATCTTCGGTCTCACGTTGGGCGACATAGGCTTTTGCTTCATTGAATGCTTGTTGCAGGTCATCGGTTTCGACCAATGCCTTGGCAAACAGTGCATCGCCAAAATAAGTGAAGTCGGCTTCTTCCGAGCAACCGAAGGACACCCGGTCGGCGCGGGAGGCGGTCATGATCAGGGTGCGCTCGTCCTTGAGGTCCGGAATGAAGCCGCCGGAGTAGCAGGCCGAAATGACCACGACCTTGTCGCGGTTTTTCAGCGGGGCGAGGGCGGCGGCCAGCGCGTCAGCGGGCAGATCAGCCAGCGACAGGCGCGGTTGGTCGAGTACCAGTTCATGGTCCTGTGTGCCGTGGCTGGTCAGGTAAATGAAGACCAGGTCTTCCGGGCCGGTGCGCTGTGCAAGGGGCTGCACTGCGCGGGTGATGGTTTCGCGGGTGGCCATCGGCCGGTCATCCATGTGATCGCGATGATTGACCAGACCAACCTGGCCGACCGCGCCGAAACGCGATTTCAGCAAATTGCTGACGTAGTCCGCTTCGCGCATGAACACGCTTTGCTTGCCATCGCCTGCCACCACCAGCGTGTACAGTTCGGTGGCCGGTGTCGATGCCGGCACGGCGGCGAGCGCCTGGTCCAGCAAAGTGCCCTGCGCAAGCAACCCGGCTTCAAGCACGTCGGGCAGCAATTTACCCTTGGCGTCACGCACCCGTTGGCCATTGGCCCAGATGCCGCGCTGTTCCTTGCCATCCGGGGAGGTCAGTACGCCGTTGCCCTGATAGGTGTCATCGGCGAACTGGCCGACGTAACGACTGCCGTCAGCCAGTTGCAGTTGACCCTGGCCCATGAAGCGCCAGTTATCGAAGTCGCCCTGATAGCGGCTGCCGTCCGAACCGATCAGCTCGCCTTTGCCGGTCAGTGCGCCTTCCTTGAATTCACCGCTCCAGACGTCGCCGTCGCTGTTTTCGTAGCGGCCCTGGCCGTCCAACTGGCTGTTGCGGAAGTTGCCGACATATTGATCGCCGTCGGCGCTGGTGAAACTGCCGATGCCCTGCAACTGGCCGTCGACGAAGTTGCCGCTGTATTGATTGCCGCTGGCGTCACTGCGCGAACCTTCGCCGTTGGCTTTGCCTTTGGCGAACATGCCCTGGTGCTGACTGCCGTCTTCCAGTTCCAGACGTCCGGGGCCGTCGTACTGGCCTGCCTTGAACTGGCCGCGGTAAAGCACGCCCTTGTCTTTCTGCGTCCCTTCGCCGTCACGCAGCCCGAGTTTGAAGTTGCCGACATAACTCGCGCCGTTGCGCGTGGTCAGTCGACCCTGGCCTTGATACAGGCCCTGCTCGAAGCCGCCTTTGTAGACGTCACCATTGCTGGCGTGCCATTCCCCCTGACCTTGCCAAAGCCCGTTTACAAACTGGCCGGTGTACCACCTGCCGTTGGGGTAGTCGATCCGCCCCTCGCCTTGCAGCAGGCCGTTGACCACGTCGCCACGGTAGCGTCCGCCATCGGGCAGGCGGCCGTCTGGCGGCAAAAGTGATTCGCCATCACCGCAGCCTGCGATCAAGAGTGTCAAAGCCAATGGAGCAAGCGCGCGCATGTGAGATCCCGGAAGAGTGATTCAGTGGCGAGCCCGGCTCTGCTTGAGCAGATGTCATGGGTCACGACTGCAGGGGAGTATGCCGCAGCGAGTAAGCGGGATGAAACAGTCTGTTACGACTGTTTCATGTTTTAAACGTGTTACACGAAACACAAGGTCAGGGGTTCGGCCACAAAAGCGGGTTTTGCCTGGCCTTCGATCTCAAGCGTAGCGGTTGCCTTGAGCAACCACTGGCCCGGTTTCTTCTCGGTGACTTCCGTCAACTCGACCTTGAGGCGCACGCGCGAGTTAACCACCACCGGCTGCACAAAACGCACGCTGTCCATGCCATAGTTCACCGCCATCTTCATGCCTTCGGGCAGCACCATGATGCCTTCCATGAGCTTGGGGATCAGCGATAACGACAGAAAACCGTGGGCGATGGTCTCGCCAAACGGGGTCTGCGCCGCTTTGACCGGGTCGATGTGAATGAACTGATGATCCCCCGTGGCTTCGGCGAACAGGTTGATACGTTCCTGGTCAATTAACAGCCAGTCGGAACATCCCGGTTCCTTGCCAATGTAGTCCTCGAGCTCTGTGACAGGTACAAAAGGCATGTCGCGCTCCTTGTCAGGTTTGGTTTTGCAGCATTGGCCGCAGCGGTTCTCCCCGCCAGGCGAACCTCAAGATCAGCAGACGGTTGCCGGTTGGTCAAGCGACTGCATGGATGCGAATACCCACGCATAGTCTCTGGCGCGGCGTGTTTATAATGGCGCGGTGAATTCGCCGGATTCGTTTATTTGCTGGAGTCCTCATGTTGTTACGGGGTTTGACATGGCTGGTGCTGTTCCAATTGCTGGGCACGGCGCTCAACCATCTGTTTCTATCGATATTGCCGGGGCCGATCATTGGCCTGGTGCTGCTGATGGCTTACCTTATGCTGCGCGGTGAAGTCAGCGAGCCAATCAGCGTGGCCGCCAGCAGCCTGTTGCGCTACCTGCCACTGTTACTGGTGCCGCCCGCCGTCGGCGTGATGGTGTACGCGTCGGCCATTGCCCAGGACTTCTGGGCGATCTTTGGCACCCTGACCCTGTCGCTGATGATTTCCCTGACCTTCGTCGGCTGGCTGATGCAGAAGCTCGTCAAGCGTCAGACTCGCCGCCAGGAGCTGTCATGACTCTGGACTGGCACGGCGCATGGATGTCGGTGATTCATCACCCGCTTTTCGGCATCGCGGTCACGCTCGGTGCCTATCAGATGGCGATGGCTGCGTATGAAAAAACCCGCTGGCTGTTTCTCCAGCCGGTACTGGTGTCGATGGTGGTGGTGATCGGCGTGGTACTGGTCTGCGACCTGGACTACACCGAGTACCGCAAAAGCACCGAGATTCTCAGCACCCTGCTGGGGCCGGCGACGGTTGCGCTGGCGGTGCCGCTTTATCTGAATATGCGGCGCATTCGGCAGTTGTTCTGGCCCGTCTTGACTACGCTGGTGATCGGCGGAGTGTTTGCCACCGGGCTGTGCGTGGGCCTTGGGGTGCTGTTTGGGGCCGATCACATGATTTTGATGACCATGGCACCGAAGTCGGTGACATCACCCATCGCCATGCTGGTCGCCGAGCAGATTGGCGGAGTGGCGGCGCTGGCGGCGGTTTTTGTATTGATTACGGGTGTATTCGGTGCCATTTTCGGCCCGGGCCTACTGTCGCTGGCCGGCGTGGACAATCCTGCGGCGCGGGGCATGGCCCTGGGCCTGACCGCTCATGCGGTGGGAACGTCCGTGGCGTTGCAAGAAGGTGAGGAATCGGGGGCTTTTGCTGCGTTGGCAATGAGTCTGATGGGCGTTGCAACGGCACTGTTTCTGCCGCTGGCAATGTCGCTGGCCATTTAAAGGAGACTTTTCTATGACGTTGCCTTTGTTTCCATTGAACGCTGTGCTGTTTCCGGGTTGTGTGCTTGATCTGCAACTGTTCGAAGCCCGGTATCTGGACATGATTGGCCGCTGCATGAAGCAGGGCGAAGGGTTTGGCGTGGTGTGCATCACCCAGGGCAGTGAGGTCGGCATAGTGCCGGACGGCTACTCGCTAATCGGCTGTGAAGCGCTGGTCGAGGATTTTCAGCAGCAGGACAACGGTTTGCTGGGCATTCGTGTTGTGGGTGGACGCCGCTTCCGGGTTACTGCAACCGAGGTCCAGCGCGATCAACTGCTGGTGGCCGAGGTTGAATGGCTGCAAGAGCCTGAGGAGCGGCCGTTACAGGAAGAAGACGCCGACCTCGTCGCGCTGCTTGAAGCCCTGGCCGAACACCCGATGGTTGCCTCCTTGAACATGGGCGTGTCCGCCGAGGGGCAGTATTCGCTGTCCAACCAGTTGGCCTATTTGCTGCCATTTACCGAGAAAGACAAAGTCGAACTGCTGGAAATCGACGACCCTGAAGAACGCCTCGACGCGATTCAGGAATTGCTCGATGAAATGCAGGGCGACATGCAGGCTTGAGCTTTGGAAAGTCACTTCGCTCAGTACTGAGATCAGGGGCTTCTGACCGGAGGGCGTAGGAGTGGACCGGCCCCCTCGGTATAGTCAGATGCAGCCGAGGTGGCTCGTTTTGGGGTTGCTTCGCAACCCTTCGCGGACGAGTCCGCTCCTACAAAACCGAGAGATCCCAGACAAGCGAAGCGTTGCCCGGTCTCGGTCAGGCGCCAATCAGCGCGGCGGGTACTGCTCCAGGATCTTCGCAACGGTGCTGCGCATGGCCTGGTCGCGTTCGGCGGGGGTGCCGGCGTTGTCGTTGAGGATGCGTTCGGTGCTGCCGCGCCAGACCAGTTTGCCGTCCTTGGCGTCGAACAGGTCGATCTGCAGGGTGCTGACCTTGTAATCAACGCTGCGGGTTTCGGTGTTCATCGGCCCGTTCCAGTAACCATAGCCGCCCCACGGGTTCCATCCGCCGCCGTAGTTGGTGCTCACCGTCTGCTGGCGATTTTCGACGATCAGCCAGGCCTGCACGTTCAAATCCGCACGTGCACCGCCCGCGGCCATGCGCAAGCCGCGCTGGTCCAATTGCTCGCCGATCGACTGGCGAATGCGTTGCTCGGTCAGGTCACTCCTGAGCCGTGGATCATCCGGCTGGTACTGCACACCGGGCTCTTTCCAGCTCCAGCTGCGATAACCAGCGAAATCACGCTGGGCATCGAAATCGCGATTGATCGAGTTGCTCTGACAGGCGGCCAGCAACAGGGCACAGGACAGCAGGATGATACGGCGAAACATGGCAGTTCTCCGAAGAGGTTACAAAAGAGCTACGAAGGGGGATAAGCGGTCAGTGCCTGTTGCACGGCCTGACGCAGTGCGCTGCTGCGGTCTGCCAGATTGTTGCTGGCGCGTGCGTCGGCGCTGGCGCTCCAGACCGGCTGGCCGGTGCGCGCATCAATCAGGTTGATCTGCACCACCATCACGTTTTCCTGATAAGTGCGCACCACCGGCACGCTGGCGTATCCGCCGTAACCGGGGCGGTAGCCATCGTAACGGCCGTAACCCAAGCCGCCCCCGTAATACGGATCATAATCCTCGCGCACCTGGCGTAGCCGGGTTTCCTGCCGTGTCGTGGCGCTGACGTACAGGTCGGCAGGC
This sequence comes from Pseudomonas avellanae BPIC 631, assembly GCF_000444135.1. Lineage (GTDB taxonomy): Bacteria > Pseudomonadota > Gammaproteobacteria > Pseudomonadales > Pseudomonadaceae > Aquipseudomonas > Aquipseudomonas avellanae. The sequence goes on along the minus strand of NZ_ATDK01000221.1, from coordinate 8,161 downwards.
TGATTATTACGAGCCGGGCGCAGGCCGCGCTGATCCAGGCCATTGCTCAATGCTTCGACCACCTGTGCCGAATCCACCCAGGCCGTACCCGGTGGCAGTTGGCCGTTGAGCCAGCCCCAGGTCCGGTACTTGCCGTAGTCGCGCGGCGGCGCTGGATAAGCGCTCAAGTCCAGCGTTTTGGCTGCCTGCGGCGGCGCTGGCGGCATGGGCAGCGAGCTGGCCACGTAAGGGTTGTCGCTCTGACAGGCGCTCAGCCCGATAACGCTCAGGCCGAGCAACAGGGCAAACAAGGCTGGACGGTAGGTCATGTGGGTCTCCGCAATGATGTCAGACCGGACGGCAGATCCAGTGCAGGTATCGACCCAGCCCGGCAAACGCCGGATGCCGTCGATGCGCCAGCTCCATTTCCAGCAGGTCCGTCAGCTCGGCCCGCGCCTGGAATTCAACCGGCATGTAATCGTGAAACACCCGCACGCCGCTGCGGGTTTCGACTTGCCACAGCCCTTCAAGTTGCGTCGCCAGTTCCCGAGGGTCGAGGGGCTGCTGGGGCGTCAGGCTCTGCTTTTCTCCGGCCATGTCGTTTTTACGCATCTTGCGGAAATGACCCTTGAGCAAGTTGCGATAAATCAGCGCATCGCGGTTGTAGAACGCCAGCGACAGCCAGCCGTCGTCCTTGGTGAGCCTGCGCAGCACCGGAAGAATCGAGTACGGCTCGGCCAGCCATTCCAGTACGGCGTGGCACAGCACCACATCGTAAGTGTCGCTCAGTAAGTCGGGCAGCGCCTGCCACGGGGCCTGAATGAAGGTTGCCGTCTGTCCGGCATCGGCAAAACGCTGGCGTGCGCCTTCAAGCATAGGCTCGGCGGGCTCGGCCAGCGTCACCTCATGACCTTGCTCGGCCAGCCACAGCGACATATGCCCCAACCCGGCGCCGATATCCAACACGCGCAATGGCCGCGTGGGCAGCGTCTCGGTCATATCGGCCTGCAAAACGGCCAGACGAATGGCCCCTTTGGCCCCGCCGTAGATCTTTTCTGCAAAGCGCGTCGCCAACTGGTCGAAATGGCGATCACTCACTTGGCAAATCTCCGCTCACTGTCTGCCAGCTTGTTGCGCACGACCGTTTCCATGTCCAGCCCCAGTTCGCTGCACAGCAGCAACAGGTAGAGGACGATATCGCCGACTTCCTGCCCGGCATGCTCACGTTGATCGGCAGGCAGCTCGCGGGACTGGTCTTCGCGCAGCCACTGGAATATCTCCACCAGCTCGGCCATTTCCACGCTGGCAGCCATGGCCAGGTTTTTCGGGCTGTGAAATTGCTTCCAGTCATTCTGGTCGCGGATGCGGTGCAGGCGTTGGGTCAACTCGTCGAGGTTCATCGTGCTCTCCTGAAGACGCATAGCTTCAGGGGGATCGAGTCGTCAGGCAAGTGGGCGTTGCAGTTTGTTCAGCCGTTGAAGGGAGCAGCGCTCCCGTCACAGGACGCAATGACCTCAATCCGTAGCGGGTTGCCAGCTACCGATCATGTGCACGATGCCTTCCTGGCCCTCGACACGAAACTCACCATGGGAACCGGCGGCGCTGGCCGACAGCGTGACATCGGCGGGCAGGCGTACCGGCTTCTGGAACTGCACGCTGATCTCGACGTTCGAGGCGGGCAGGTGATCTTCCAGTGCTGCGAGCGCACGTGCCTTGAGCCACATGCCGTGGGCAATGGCGCGCGGGAAGCCGAACAGCTTGGCGCTGGCGGCGCTGAGGTGGATCGGGTTGTAGTCGCCAGACACCTTGGCGTACTCGCGGCCGATCTGTGCAGACGCCCGCCAGCGGTCCAGCTCGGTGAGCGGTTGCAGGTACGCTTCGGGCGTCTCGACAGGTGCGTCTTCCAGGTGCACGGCGGTGCACAGCAGGGTGCTTTCTTCTTCCCACAGCAGGCCCATGCCGTCCTCGGCCTGCGTGAGCAAGGTAAACGTCGCGCCTTTGAGGTGTGGGCGCAGGTCGGTGGCCTGCACGCTGATGTACAACTGGCTCACACCGCCGAGCGGACGAAGGGTGCGAATCTGATTGCCCAGATGAATGAGCCCCAGCAGCGGGAAGGGAAACTCCGGTGAGGTCATCAATTGCATCTGCAACGTAAATGCCAGCGCATGCGGGTAAGTGGGCGGCAGCAGGCTGCTGTCTGCAAACCCACAGACCTTGCGGTACGCTTCAAGCTTGTCGTTATCGACCGTGATCCAGCTGCGCAACCCCAGATCGGGTAGCTTTGTGCCGGTTACCTTGCGCCTGAGCGCCGCCTGAATGAACAGGTTGGACAGCGGTTGCAGTGAATTGAGATAGCGCCAATGAGCCGTCATCATCCATCTCCTTGAACTCAGTGCGGGACCTCAGGCCCCGATCACGTTTTGACCACATACGCGTAAAACCTGGCCACTGACGGCGCCGCTGCCCGGCTGGCTGAACCACGCCACCGCTTCTGCGACATCCTGTGGCGTACCGCCCTGGCCCAGCGAACTCATGCGCCGGCCCGCTTCACGCAAGGTGAACGGCATGTGGGCGGTCATTTTCGTTTCGATGAAACCTGGCGCAACAGCATTGATGCTGATGCCGCGAGCCTTGAGCCCTGGCGCCATGGCCTTGGCAAAGCCGATCAGACCGGCCTTGCTGGTGGTGTAGTTGGTTTGCCCGCGATTACCGGCGATGCCGCTGATCGAGGCCATGAGCACGATTCGGGCGTTGTCTTTCAGCGCGCCGCCATCAAGCAGCACCTGAGTGAGCACTTGCGGCGCGCCAAGGTTGACGGCCAGCACCGAGTCCCAGAAATCTTCCGGCATATTGGCCAGCGTCTTGTCGCGGGTGATGCCTGCGTTGTGCACCAGAATGTCGACGCCATCGGGTAGGTGCTCAAGCAATTGCGCAGGTGCATCCGCCGCGCAGATATCCAGCGCCAGGGCCTGACCACCGAGCCGCGAGGCCAGCGCTTCCAGCTCTTTGCGGGTTTGCGGCACGTCCAGCAGAATGACCTGCGCGCCATCGCGGGTCAGGGTTTCGGCAATCGAGGCGCCGATGCCCCGCGCGGCACCGGTCACGACCGCTTTGCGCCCGGCCAGTGGGCGTGTCCAGTCCTGCACCTTGCTCGGGCAGGCGCTCAAATGGACAAACTGACCGGAGATGAATGCCGCCTTGGGTGTCAGGAAAAAGCGCAATGCGCCCTCCAGTTGGTCCTGCGCTTCTTCGTCCACTTGCAACAGCTTGACCGTCGCACCGTTACGCACTTCCTTGGCCAGCGAACGGCTGAAGCCCACGATGGCTTGCTGCGTGCTGGCCGCCAGTGGATCGTCGAGCATCTCCGGCGCGCGGCCAAGAATCACCACGTGTGCACAGTGGTCGAGGTTGCGCAGCAACGGTTGAAAGAAATCCCGGAGTTGTCTGAGCTGCTCGGTACGCAGAATCTGACTGGCGTCAAAAACCACCGCTTTCAGGCGCGGCCCCTGATTGGCGACCCAGGCGGTTGCGCCGGGCATCTCGCTGCCGAAGCTGTAAAGCGAGTCGGTCAGGCGGCTGGCGAACTGCCTGACCTGATCGCCCAGCGGCCCGGCGCTGATCAGCAGTGTGCCTTCGACCGGACGCAGACGCCCGGCCTGCCAGCGCTCCAGGTGGGTGGGGGCGGGCAGACCGACGGCGTTCACCAGACGCCGACCCATGTCGGAATTGGCGAAATCAATATAGCGATCTGACGGCATGGAACACTCTCCTGAAGTCGGGGTTCAAAGGAATGGACCACGGTGGCATGACGTTTGTTCTTGCGATCGACACGGCTCATCCATTCGTATGCATAAAGGGAGTTTTCCATGACGCAACCTCGTCGGGTCGCCATCGTCGGCGGTAACCGCATTCCGTTCGCCCGCTCCAATGGCTCGTACGCCACTGCCAGCAATCAGGACATGCTCACCGCAGCGCTCGAAGGTCTGATCGAGCGCTTCAACCTGCACGGGCTGCGCATGGGTGAAGTCGCGACGGGCGCGGTGCTCAAGCACTCCAGAGACTTCAACCTGACCCGCGAATGCGTGCTCGGCTCGCGGCTGTCCGCGCAGACTTCCGCTTACGACATTCAGCAGGCCTGCGGCACGGGTCTTGAAGCCGCATTGCTGGTGGCCAACAAGATCGCGTTAGGGCAGATCGAGTGCGGCATTGCCGGCGGTGTGGACACCACGTCGGACGCGCCAATCGGCGTCAATGAAGGGCTGCGCGCCATTCTGTTGCAGGTCAACCGCAGCAAGACTCCGGCTGACAAGTTCAAGGCGTTGCTGCAGTTGCGCCCGCATCACCTCAAGCCGGAGCTGCCGCGCAACGGTGAGCCACGCACGGGGTTGTCGATGGGCCAGCATTGCGAGCTGATGGCGCAGACCTGGGGCGTCGAGCGCTCGGCGCAGGATCAACTGGCGCTGGAAAGCCATCTGAAAATGGCCGCCGCTTACGCCGAGGGCTGGCAGGATGATCTGATGACGCCGTACCTGGGGCTGATCCGCGACAACAACCTGCGCCCGGACCTGACGCTGGAGAAACTGGCCAGCCTCAAACCGGCTTTCGAGCGCAGCGCCAAAGGCACGTTGTCGGCTGGCAATTCGACACCGCTGACCGATGGCGCGTCGGTGGTGTTGCTGGCCAGTGAAGACTGGGCTCGCGAACGTGGTTTGCCGGTGCTGGCTTACTGGCGCGATGGCGAAGCAGCAGCAGTGGACTTCGTCAACGGCGCGGAAGGCTTGCTGATGGCGCCGGTCTACGCCGTTCCGCGCCTGTTGGCCCGCAACGGGCTTACGCTTCAGGATTTTGATTACTACGAAATCCACGAAGCGTTCGCCGCGCAAGTGCTGTGCACGCTCAAGGCCTGGGAAGACGCCGAGTACTGCAAGACCCGCCTGGGGCTGGATGCGCCGCTTGGGTCGATTGATCGCAGCAAAATGAACGTCAAGGGCAGCTCACTGGCCGCCGGCCACCCGTTTGCTGCTACCGGAGGCCGCATCGTCGCCAACCTTGCCAAACTGCTGGCGGCGGCAGGCAGCGGACGTGGCCTGATCTCGATCTGCGCAGCAGGCGGGCAGGGCGTGACGGCGATTCTGGAGCGTTAGGCAAATGGCGGCGGTCATGGGCATAATCCGCTGCCGCGCTTCGCTGTGCAGCCAAGACCGGACGCAGAGCGTCCAGAACGGCATGCCGACGAGCAGCGTCGCACGATAGTTGAGATTATCAATGATCAACCAGCACTACTGGCCTGTAACGTCGAGGTAAAACATGGGGCTCATCATTGGTATATCGGTACTTCTGATTCTGATCGGCACTGTGCTCTATCTGTTCGACAAAGGCGCGCGAACCCGCTGGTTGCGGCCTTACATTGGTCTGGCGCTGATCGGTTTGCTGATCTTCGGCATGGGGCTGCTGGTGGGGCTGGTCTCCGATGAGATCGAAGGTTATTTTGTGCTGGTTGCCAAATGGGTGATCGCCGTGACCGGTATCATGTTCTGCCTGCGGCTGATCATGCTGATCGCCAAACGCTTCATCGTCAGAAATTGAACGCGCAACCCGCCCGTGCGTGACAGGACAACGTGGAAAATCATTTCAAATTTCTGACCTTGCCCAAGACATCGGGCGAGGTCGCCAACGTGTTCATTCATGGCTACTCCTCAGGGCACGATCTGGATGACCGGCGCATGCTGGCCAGCAGCATTCCCGTTGCCTTGCGCCACAGCGTGAACATCCTGGCCTTTTGGCCTTCGAGCCATTTCACCCAGATGGATAACCGCTCCCGTGGCCTGCTGATGGCCGCCGCTCGTGTGCATCCGCTGGCCGGTGCGGCGGCGCTGGCGGGGGATCGGGTGGTTCATTTCGCGCGCATCCGCAATCGTGCCCGCGATATGGGCAAGGTGCTGCTGACGCAACTGGACCGCTACCTGTTCGAGCATCACCCGCAGGTAAAGCGCGTCAACCTGATCGGCCATTCACTGGGCGGTCGGCTGTTGGTCAGCGCACTCAAAAACGCCGAGCAACCCCTCGAACACGGCCTGGTCGTGGGTGATGTGCTGCTGATGGCCGCTGCGGTGCGCCTCAATGCCGCCGAGGCCGAGCAGCTCAAACAAAGCATCAGCGGGCGACTGATCAATGCTTATTCCAGCGAAGACCACGTGTTGCTGCTGAACCTGGGCGAGAAAAGCCTGGGGCGCACGCCGGTCGAGCATTTTGAAAATGTGCGCATGGCGGGGTATCGCCATCACCATTACTGGCGCCGTTTGCAGGAAGTGCTGATCGCGACCGGTTTCAGCGGGTGTGAAGGGCTGGAAACAGGCGTCGCTGTTTTGCCCGTAACGACCCGCGACCCGGTCTTGCAGGATGCCTTGCTGCACGACGTGCTGGCGCGCTCGCCGGATCACTTGCTGGACGCGGCGATCAGGCATTTGCGCAGCAGCCGCTGGACCCGCCTGCACGATGCCGAAGCAGACCGGGCCTATGCATTCGTGCGCGAATTCCAGCTGGTCGCCGGACACTTTCTGGTCAATGCCGCGCGTCGTCGAGGCGTGCCCTATACCCGAGCGCTAGGCATGCTGGCGCGGCAATACGGCCTGGACGACGCGCTGCACCAGTGCGCCACGGTGGTCGAGGTGGAAGAGCTGCTGCTCAGAACGTTCTTTCGCCATGCGTTCAACAGTGCGCACCCGCTGGTGCAGATGCCCCGCACCAGTGTCAGGGCGATGAGCTGGGAGGTGTATGCCGCGCATGTCGATACGCTGGCCGAGCGCCTGACCGTCGCTGCGTTTTTCAAGCCGGCGCAGGCCGAAGAAGCCCCCGGCAGGCTCAAAGGGTTATTGGGTGCGATTCGCCAGGCGCCGGTGCAGCGCATGCTGACGCATTTCGGCACGGCGCTGAGGCCAGGTTATTCGGCGTTGAACCCGACCGTGGCCATCGTCTTTTACGCGCGCGTCACGCTGGACGACGACGCGCTGATGTAAGCCGCGGTCAGGCGGCGCGAGCTTCTTCCAGTGCGGCTTGCGAGAGCTGCTGGCGGTGCCGACTGGCGTAGCTCTCGGCGATGATCGAACAGACGATCAACTGCATCGGGTGATAAATCATGATCGGCAGCAGAATCAGCCCCAGCCCCGGATTGCTGCCGAAGATCAAGGCCGCCATCGGTGCGCCGGCCGCGAGGGACTTCTTGGTGGCGCAGAACACCGCAGCAACCTTGTCGGCGTGATCGAACTTGAGCGCCCGCGCGGTGCGGGTGGTCAGCAGCAGAATCACCGCCAGCAACAGCGCGGTGCCGATGAATGCAGTCAGAATCACGCTGTTGCCCTGGCTTTGCCACATGCCGGAGATCATCGAATTGCAGAACGCCGCATAGACGAGCAGCAGAATCACCATCTTGTCGATCAGGTTGGTGTACTTCTTGTGCCGCGCAAAGAACTTGCCCAGCAGCGGACGCAACAGTTGGCCCAGCACCAGTGGCAGCAGCAACATGGCGCAGAGGTTCAGCAGCGTATCGCCCAGATCGATACCGCCTGCGCCAGTGCCGACCAGCAGGCTCACCAGCCACGGCGTGATGAAAATCCCGATGACGCTGGACATGCTGGCGTTGAGAATCGCCGCCGGAACGTTACCGCCCGCGCTGCCGGTCAGCGCCACCGAAGACGAAATGGTCGAGGGCAGGGCGCACAGGTAGAAAAAACCCAGCATCAGCAGCGCAGGCACATGCGAGCCCAGCAGCTTGTCGCACGCCAGCCAGATCAGCGGGAATACGACGAAGGTGAACACCTGAATCATCACGTGCAGGCGCCAGTTGCTCAGGCCCTTTTTGATCTGCTCGCTGGACAGGTTGACCCCGTGCAGGAAGAACACCACGAACACGCCGATGTTAATGACGTATTCGGCATGCATGCTGCCGCCCGTGGCACCGAAGTGGGGGAGGAAGTAGGCAAGAACCGTCGCCAGGACCATGCCCCAGAGGAACCAGTCGGTGGCGACGCGCTTGAAGTGTTTGAGTGATTGCATGGCAGGCTCGGACAACTTTTTAATCAGGGCGGTTTCAGAGGCTGAGTGCAACACCCGGCTATTGAGTTAGGGATGGACTCTCATGATGCTTGGACATCATTTCCGTCATCATTTCGATAGGGCATCTGTA